>CAYZDM010000549.1:0-2593 GCA_964476875.1 uncultured Sandaracinaceae bacterium
ACTCGACGTAGACCGCTTCGCCTTCCGCTTCCGCAGCCGCGAGCGCGAGCCCCGCCGCCACCGTGGTCTTGCCTACGCCACCCTTTCCGGTGACGAATACAGCAGGCGCGAGCGGAACGTGCTTCCCGAGTCGTGAGCGGCTAGTCGGCAAGGCCCGATGCCATCCCTTCGAGCACCTCACCGAGCATCAAAACATATGCTTCGCGAATGAATCCAACGTAGTGGGGGGCAGTATGACCACCGGCCCGCGTGAGCGCCTCGATGCCACGCAACGTTTCTTGCCAAGTCTGGCAGATGTCGTCGTACGTCCATTCGCCAGAGATGACAGGAGTCAATCGCCCGTCTTCGAGGTCGGTCTCGATGTCGATGTAGTCGTCGATCATCTGCACGAAGAGCGAGACCTCGTACATCCATGGCCGAGCCCCTTCGCCCGCATAGTGGTGTACCGGAAACAGCAAGCCGTCGATCGTTCCTTGAATGCCCGCGAGTCGATGGCCGAGCCCGGTCGCGTCGCTCACGCCGGTCATCCCGGCCACCTCGGAATCGACCCAGTCCTTGAGTCGTTTTACGGCATGTTCAAACGGCACGCGCTCCCGAGGCGTCAAACCTCGTTCCATCTCGACTTGCAGGGCACGCGTTAGCCGAAGCTCGGGGGTATCCGGTTCCCAATCGCCATCGAGGAGCGCGTGAAGCTTGCGACCGCGCTCCTCGGGCGGGTCCTCCATGCAGTGGTCGAAGGCATGGTCGATCATCGCGATGAACGCCGCGATGAGAATGATTCGACGGTGCTGGTCGGCCAGCGCAACGCGACCGAGTACGTTGAGCGCCGCACGTGCCCCAAGACCGAGCACCCAGTTGGGCAAGGCCAGTCGATTCCCAACCCCGGTGATGAGAGCCACCGACGCTGGCCTCTTCGGCGCACAGAACAGCACCGTGTACGGCGCCGACGCGTACAGGTCGCAGGCGGCAAGGCGCATTTTGACAGCAAACGGGTCCCGGAGCATTGCCGGCCAGTGCTGGCGAATCAGCGGCATCACGAACTGATCGTAGTGGCGGGAGGTGACCTCTCGAATGCCAACGGTGAGCTGCGCGACCGACGGATCGGCTTTTCCGATGAGCGCGCGGAGCTGCTCGATGCGCTCATCGCGTGGGAGCGCGGATTGGGGGACGAAGGCGGGGGAAGGCTGAGCACTGGGGTTAAACATTGGTCCGCGCGAGCCTAGCAGCAGAACTTGCCAAGAGCTGCCCTCGGCTTGGCTAGCGGGTCACAGCGTTAGGAACTCCCGCTGCGGTCATCGATTAGAGCCCAGCTGGCGAAGCCGCACCAGTTCTTCCCTCGGGCCTTCGACGATGAGCACCGTATCTCGCGTGAGTGGGACCTGCGGGTCCGGCGCGAAGACGTGGATGGAACCGTCTCTTGCATGGCGGCGCATGCCAACGACCAGCAGTCGGTACTGGCCATGCAGGTCGACATCTCGAAGCGCTTTGCCAACGAACTCAGGCGGTACTTCGATGGCTTCGACACCGTGCCCTTCGGGGAGTTCCACGTAGTCGCGCCTCGCCGCTCTCCCCTCCTCCCGGTCGACGAACATCAATCCGAGGTCGCTCGTATCGAGAAGCTCCCGGTTGTAGAGGTCCAGGATGTCGCTGCGTCGAACTACTCCAACTAGTTTCCCGTCCTCGACGACAGGAAGCTCCGGAAGCTCGCACGCGGAAAACTCCTGCAAGCACGTTTCGATGGTGTCGTCCGCGTTGACGGCATACGTGGTAGTCGCCATCGCGTCGTAGGCGGTCGCCAGGGAACCCAGCGCATCATCGCGGATGACGCTCTTGATTTGGTTCAGATGAACCACGCCGAGCAGCTTGCGATCGTCGTCGACCACGTATTGGCAATCTGCGACGGAGCCGAGAACGCGATCGAGCATGGCTCCGAAGTGCGTCTCTGGGGGTAACACGTGGCTCGTGCGGCTCATGACCTCGCTGACCGGCCTCAAAATGAGTTCTTCGGCGGCCGAACGCTCGCGAAGTCGAACACCGCGTCGGGCGAGCTTCAGCGTGTAGATCGAGTCAGGCTGCATCGCGACCGACAGAACGGAAGCTACGATGGTGGCCAACATGACTGGCAAGATAATGTGGTAGTTGCCGGTCAGCTCGAAAATAATGATGATTGCGGTGAGGGGAGCGTGCGTGGCCGCTGCGACCATCGCTGCCATGCCAACGAGGGCGTACGCTTGCGGCGCCGCGGTTGGCCAGAGATCTGCCTCATTGACGATGTCGCCCCAGAATCCACCGAGCATGGCGCCAATGAACAGACACGGAGCGAAAATGCCACCCGACCCGCCGCCCCCGAGCGTTAGGCTCGTCGCGAACATCTTCGCCACGACCAGAAGAGCGAGAATGCTCATCGTGTCCCGTTCGTGGAGCACCTTGTCGATGCTTTCATAGCCCAACCCGTAGATGTCCGGAGCCGCTAAGCCAATGGCGCCCACGAGCAAGCCGCCCACCAGGGGAGTGGCGAGACCCGGTAGGGTGGCAAATCGATCCTCGAGCTTGTACAGGAGACGAATAAAGGCAACGCCCACCAGACCCGCCA
>CAYZDM010000550.1:0-2577 GCA_964476875.1 uncultured Sandaracinaceae bacterium
CTCGTTCTCAAGAGCGTAGGGGAGGGGGCAGCGACGCAGGTGTATCTCGCGGTGCATCCGAGCGTCGAAGGCGTTGCCGGAAAGTACTTCTCGGACTGCAATGTCGGTAAGTCGAGCGCGAAGGGGCGCGACGACGCGATGGCGAGCAAACTCTGGGAAGTGTCAGAGCAGATCGTCGCCGAGGTCACCGGTTGACAATGCAAACCGGCCCCATCCATGCTCGGTCTTTAGACCCGTCCAAAGGTTGATAATATGTCGCAGCTCGCAGGCCAGGCCCACATCGCACCTTCCACCAACGGTTCGCATGAAGTCCCGGCCGCGCTCCCCGGGGTCGACGCGAGCACCGCGGAGGTCGAACGGATTTTCAATCTCCAGCGCGCGCACCAGTTCGCAGTCGGACGGACGACGGCGCGCGAGCGCAAGGAGAAATTGAAGCGGCTCCACGATGCGGTCGTGGCGCGCAAGCAAGAGATTCGCGACGCCCTGTACGCCGATTTCCGCAAGCACCCGGCAGAGGTCGACGTGACCGAGATCATGCCCGTGACCGCCGAGATCAAGCACACAGTTCGCCACCTCGGGAAGTGGATGCGTCCCCATCGTGTGAAGACTCCCCTCACCCTGTTCGGTTCCCGGTCCTACATCCACTACGAGCCCAAGGGGCTCGCGTTGATCATCGCGCCTTGGAATTTCCCGATCAATCTGATGTTCGGGCCGCTCGTCAGCGCGGTCGCGGCCGGCAACTGCGCCATGGTCAAGCCCTCGGAGCACACGCCTCACGCATCCGCCGTTGCAAAGCGGATCATCGAAGAGCTTTTCGACGAAAGCGAGGTTGCCGTCATCGAAGGCGGCATCGAAACGTCGACGGCGGCGCTGGCCCTTCCGTTCAACCACATCTTCTTCACTGGAGCGCCTGCCATCGGCAAGGTCGTGATGGCTGCCGCTTCGAAGCATCTGGCGTCGGTGACGCTCGAGCTCGGCGGCAAGTCACCAACCATCATCGACGAGACCGCCAGTGTCGATGCCGCCGCTCGACGCATCGCTTGGGCCAAGTTCACCAACAACGGCCAGATTTGCATCGCTCCAGATTATCTCTTCGTTCACGAGAGCAAGAAGAGCGAATTCCTCGACAAGCTGAAGACCAACATCGAGGCGCTCTACGGTATCGACGCGCGACGCTCCGATTCCTATGCGCGTATCGTCAATCACCGCCACTACCAACGCGTAGCGGGGTATATCGACGACGCGAAGCAGAAGGGGGCGAAGGTGGAGTACGGCGGCCGCACGGAAGGCAGTGAGGACTACATCGAACCCACCGTCCTGACGAACGTCGACCCCAATTCCGACGTGATGGTGGACGAAATCTTTGGGCCGGTGCTGCCGGTGTTCGGGTACACGTCACTGGATGAGCCCCTCGCGATGATCAACTCGAAAGAGAAGCCGTTGGCCCTCTACATCTACAGCAAGAGCCAGCGCAACATCGATCGCATCATGGAGAACACTCGTGCGGGCGGCACCTGCATCAATCACAGCATCTTGCACTTCTCGCAGAACAATCTCCCGTTCGGTGGTTCGAACAACAGCGGGATCGGCAAGGGCCACGGCTTCTTTGGCTTCGAAGCGTTCTCGAACGCGCGCGGTGTGTTGAAGCAGGTGCTTCCCTTTAGCGGCAGTGAGTTGATGATGGCGCCGTTCACCAAGTTCAAGCAGCTCCTCATCGACCTCACCATCAAATACCTCTGACGGGCCGGCCCATGAAAGGCATGGTATACGTCGGCCCGCGCGGGCACCGGCGCGCGCCAAGCCTGAAGGCCTGGGCAGAGCAGGGACTGTCCTACGTCAGGTCTCTACCCCCGAAAACCTAACCCCACTCGGAGATCATGACCCGCGACGCCCCGTGTCAGTATGAGCCAGGCAGCAAGCGCAAGCGCGTCTTGTACGTCGGTTCGGGCCTCGAGTGCTTCGAAGCGCTCATCAAGGACATGCGCGCCGCGCCTCGCACCGAGCGGGTACGTTCCGAGATCTATCCGGTCCTGGCCTCGCGCGGATACGAGGTCGAGTTCGTTCCGGTGTGGGACACTCTTGGCGCCACGGACGCCCTGGCGTCCGCCTACGTCAATCTCCTACTCGTCGATTTGCGTTGGTGCGAGAACTTCGAGACCCGCGTCGGCGAGATACAGCAGCTCCTCACGAAGCTCGATCACGCAGAAGACGTCGAGCAGCGCTATGGCTTCCACCGCATCGTGGTGTTGGTATCCGGCCCAGACGCCGGTCGTCTCGACGATCTCATCATAGAGTTGGGCGGAGTCGGTGTTCAGCACGTCCTTCGCCAGGAGTTCGCGGAGGATGTCCCAGCGTGGTCGACCGACGAAGCATTCGCCGAACGCGTGCTTCGCTGTGCCGTCGACCTCACCGGGTCCCGGCGGGTCGGTAAGAGCGCCATCTGCGCCTCTGGTGGCGGCATCACCGGCATCTATTTCGAGATGGGCGTGATGAAATGCCTCGACGACTGCCTCACCAACTGCGGCGTCAACGACTTCGACATGATGTTCGGCATCAGTGCCGGCGCCGTCGTCACGA
>CAYZDM010000551.1:0-2572 GCA_964476875.1 uncultured Sandaracinaceae bacterium
GCAGCCTCAACTCGGCTTGATGTCCCGTGTCGTGGAGACCGAAATCGAGATCAAATAGCTTCCAGCGCTTGAGGTTCCCAGGCGGACGCTCGACTTCGTACGAGCCGAAGAAGTCCATGCAGTCTTTGAGGTATCTCGCGGCGTCTCGCGTGTGCCCGCGCGGATCCCCCTGAACGAGGTCGAGGTATTCCCCGAACGAGAGGACTCGCTTCTGGGCCTCGAACCGCGCTTTGACCTCCTCGCGGATCGTCCCTAGCGCAGTGTTGAGTCCCCCCTCACCCATTTCACTCCACCTTGAGTTGCATCGCCACGGTTCGCCTCTCGAGGATACAGTTTTCTTCGGTGCACATGGCAAAGGAAACGTCGCAAGTGACTTCGTGGTCACCTGTCGCGGATGGCTCCACTGGGGCGAGGAACCGAACTTTGTCCTCGCCGAACTCTTTGGCGTCGTCCTTTTTGAGCTCGTTTTTCGCCAGGGTGATCCCGGGAGCGGCCTTGAGTTCCACCCGAATCGGATACTCCTGGTTGACGTGCCAATCCCCTCGGCCCTCCAACGCGATCTCGAGCTCTCCGGATTTGCCCACCGTATACCCGGAGGCGGCAGGAGCGACGGCTAGAAGAAACGAACCGGTTTCGATGCTCGGGCCCGCAGGCTCATCGGCCTGCTTGCCTTCAGCCGGGGTGTCCACCGCCGCGTGCTGGTGCTGAGAGTGATCGTGCGCGCCTGCCTTGGGCGTCGGCGCACCGCGCTCGCAAGCGCCCAGCAACGAGAAAAGAGAAAGGGTCAACATGAGGGGCCAAATACGCATCTGCATTGCTCCGTGCTTAGTCTACGATGGAGGCTGAGGTTACGTCGAACTCCCAACTAGGGCTCGAGCACCTCCACCTCGGTGTGGGTGTCCCTCACCGGCTGGCGAAGGAGAAACTCGATTTTGTCCCGAACGGCTTCGGAATCGGGAGAGAGATGCCAGTGAGCAACCAGTTCCGGCGACCCGGGCTGGGCTTCCCACTTGATGAAGGCGACAAGCGGGTCGTGCAGGATTCGATCCTCGTTGGAGCGGACACTCGGATAACCCGGCTCGTCGTCGCGCACGCGCAACGTGAGCTCCTGGGAGGAGTCCCCCTTGAGACGATCCCGAACTCTGACGGTGAGCCGATAGGCCGATCGTCGCTTCACGAGGTCGGAGCTCAACGACTCGACTCGGACCGCGGCAATGACGTCCGCGCGCGCCACTCGCTGCTCGAAGGCACCGCTCCACTCTCCTTCGACGACGACGGGGGCCCGGACGAGGTCCACCGCATTGTCGAAAAGCGACGCATCGGAGGGACGGAAATCGGCCGCCGGCGTATTGGATGTCGCCGCGGCGCACCCGATCCCCCAACAAGCGACAGCTGCGATCAGCACACGCACGGCGTTGAGCCTAGCACGCCCAGGCGGCCGCCAACGCCACCTCGTCCAAGGGCTCGCCCCAGAGCTCGACCAGATCCTCGGCAAAGGGCGCTCGTAGGGTCGTCGTTTCCTCCGTGGAGGGATGAACAAACTCGAGGGCGTACGCATGCAGCGCCTGTCGATCGTGACCAAGCCGTTGCCGGAGCTCGTCGGTCATGCCGGTCTCGATGTAGTCGAGGAACGGTTGGGAGCCTTCGGGTCCGTAGAGCTTGTCACCGATGATCGGAAATCCAATGGCGCTCAAGTGAACCCTGAGTTGATGCTGGCGGCCGCTCTCTGGCGCGAGCATTACCAACGTGGCGTCTTCTCGGCGAGCCACGACTCGGTAGCGCGTGACGGAGGGATAGCCCTCTCCCTCGGGGGTCACGTCCATCAGGATGTGCAGGCCTTCGGTGGCGCGGTCCATTGGCAGCGCGATGCGGCCCTCATCGTCGGTCATCACTCCGCGCACAATCGCGAGGTAGCGCTTCCTCACGCGCCGTTTTTCGAAACCTATCTTGAGATGGCGTTCCGATTCGCGAGTGCGGCCGCAAAGCAGCAGACCGCTCGTTTCCCGGTCGAGCCGGTGCGCGATCTGGGGCGCGTTCGGACCGAAGCGTTGCCGAAGCAGATACGTCAGCGTGTTCTTGTGATAGGTCGCCGAGGGGTGCACCGGTAAGCCAGCAGGCTTGTCCACTGCGAGCACCGCATCGTCCTCATGGAGGATGTCGAAGTAGAGCGGGACGTTCGGCTCCTCGAACGGCGGGCGCACCAACACAACGTGCTCCCCCGCCCTCACGCGCTCACTCGCGCGCCGCCGCGTGCCATCCGCTCGGTAGGCGCAGGACCGGACCACCTCCTGCGCTCGGGTGCGCGACAGTCTTGGGATCCGATGCTGAATGAACTGGTCCAGGCGCTGGCCCGCATGTTCGGGCGCGACAGGGAACGTCAGGATGATCGAAGCCGGATCGCAACCCGGAGGGAGCGGAGCCTGTGGCCGTCTAGGCGGCCTTGACAACCTTACCCGAGCGAATGCAACGCGTGCAGGCCGAGACGCGACGGATCTGGCCATCGATAAGCGCCCGAATCGACTGCAGGTTGGGCTGCTGCCACTTCCTGGTCTTGATGTTCGAGTGGCTCACC
>CAYZDM010000552.1:0-2569 GCA_964476875.1 uncultured Sandaracinaceae bacterium
CAGGACACGGAAGTGCACGTGCTGTTCGATGCGCGGGCACTGGCGGCGCGCGGTCTTTCTGTCGACGGCGTGGCAAACCGCGTCCGAAGCGAGCTCCGCGATCTATCCGGCGGGGACGTGACCCTCGGCAAACGCCGCTATTTGGTCCGCACCGCCATCGCGCCCGAGGTGCCTAGCGCTCTCGAGGAAGTGGTTCTCGGTGCAGGCAGTGATGGCACGCCGATCGTCCTTGGCGATGTGGCGACCGTAAAGTTGGCTCTCCGCAAGCCGACCGGCGTGGCGATCGTGCAAGACCGGCCCGCCATGGTGATGCTGCTGTCTCGCGAGGCCGGTACCAATGTGCTGGAAGTCACGCGCGAGGTGCATTCCGTCGTCGAGCGGCTCCAACGCGACAAATTCAATCGCGAAGGCCTGCAAATCGAGATTCTCGCCGATCAGGTCGAGTACATCGAGGGTGCGCTCGACCTCGTGAAACAGAACCTGCTGTTGGGCGCGATCCTCGCCATCATCGTACTGTTCCTGTTCCTCCGAACCTTCGGCGCCTCCGCCGTAGTCAGCATCGCCATCCCTGTCTGCGCATTTGCCACCGCGCTCGGCATGCAAGCACTCGGGCGCACGATCAACGTCGTGTCCCTTGCAGGCATCACCTTTGCGATCGGCATGGTGGTGGACAACTCGATCGTGGCCCTCGAGAGCATCGACACTTGGCGCAACCGCGCGCCCGACACGAAGCTGGCAGCCTATCGAGGCATTCGAGATGTGTGGGGCGCACTGATCGCCTCTACCGCCACGACCGTGGCCGTGTTCATTCCCATCGTGCTTTGGGAGGGCGAGGTGGGCGAACTGTTGCGTGACGTCGCGGTGGCCATCGCACTTGCCGTATCGGTGTCCCTAGTGGTGTCAGTTCTGGTCATCCCGAGCCTCGCCGCGCGCCTCCTTTCGCAAGGCAAGACCCTCGACATCGGCGGACTGACCGACTTCGGCAGGAACTTTCGCGCAAGCGTCACAGCGAAGGTTCGTTGGCTCTGTGCCTCCAACCGACGCGCATCCACCACACTTGCGTTGGCCATCGTAGGTTCGTTCCTGATGGTTTGGGCACTGCTGCCGCCGATGGAGTACCTGCCGACCGGCAATCGCAACCTGGTGTTTGGCATCTTGATTCCGCCTCCCGGCTATTCGATCGAAGAACTCGAAAAGACCGGCAACCGGCTGCAAGAACAGATGTCGCAGTACACAGGAGTCGAGAAAGACGGGGAGGCCAACATCAAACGTAGCTTCTTCGTGGGTAGCCCAGATCGGGTGTTCGCAGGCGCCGTCGCCGAAGACAAAGACGACGTCGTCCGCATGCTCGATCTGCTTCGCCGAGTGCAGTCCAAAGTTCCGGGCATGATCTCGTTCGCCACGCAGGCTTCCCTGTTCGGACGGAGCATCGGCGGTGGACGCGTCGTCGAGATCGACATCCAGGGGTCGGACCTGCCCACGCTCACAGGAGTGGGCGAGCGCCTCTTCGGGGATCTTCGCGCGGCCCTGCCCGGGGCGCAGATTCGCCCGGTTCCAAGCCTGGACCCTGGTGCCCCCGAACTTCACATCATCCCTCGTCGAAAGGAAGCCGCTCGACTTCAAATGGGCGGTGCCGAATTGGGCCTCGTGGTCGACGCCCTCATCGACGGTGCGATCATCGGCGAGTACACCCCCAAAGGGAAACCGAAGCTCGACGTCGTGTTGCGTGCAGTGACCCCGGACCAAGGACTGCTCCCTGACGCCCCTGCCCTACTCTCGGCACCAGTAGCCACACCGAGCGGCATCACGGTCCCGCTCGGCACCTTGGCTGAGATCGAGGAACGACTTGGCCCCTCGGTGATCCGCCACCTCGAACGCCGACGCGCGATCACGCTCAACGTATCGCCCCCCGAAGATCTTGCCCTCGAAGACGCGATCGACACGATTCGCAACGACGTGATCGGTGCGCTCGAGAAAGAAGGCGCCATTCCGGCAGGGGTCGAACTTGGCCTCAGCGGCGCGGCCGGCAAACTCGAACTGGCTCAAACACAATTCGGGAACATCCTGCTGCTCGCCCTGATCATCTGCTTCCTCTTGATCGCAGCGCTCTTTGAAGATTTCGTCTCGCCCTTCGCCGTGCTGATGAGCGTGCCACTGGCCGCAGCGGGTGGAGCGGGCGGGCTCTGGTTGGTCAATGCGTTACTCGGGACTCAGCCGTTAGACCTCATGACTGCGCTCGGCTTCTTGATCTTGATTGGCGTCGTCGTGAACAACGCGATCCTGGTCGTCGACGGATCGCTCACACGACTTCGCGCAGGCCTGAGCCTCAATGAAGCCGTCCCGTTGGCCGTCGAAGCCCGCGTGCGCCCAATCTTCATGACCACCGCGACTTCGCTCGCAGGCCTGTTACCCATGGTGGTCTTCTCCGGCCCCGGCTCGGAGCTCTACCGAGGCGTTGGCGCCATCGTCCTCGGCGGACTGTTGCTTTCGACGGTACTCACCCTCTTCGTCGTGCCAAGCGCGTTCACGCTCCTTTGGCGGCTTCGCGGGCACGGCGATACGGATTGAG
>CAYZDM010000553.1:0-2559 GCA_964476875.1 uncultured Sandaracinaceae bacterium
CCGTTCGAATACGATGTGTCCGAGGAGATCCTTCGCCCCAAGCCGGGCAGCCTGAAATCATACGAATTCCACTGGATGATATCGGACTACATCAATGCCGTCCTGAAGGCTGGATGCCGTTTGCTTGAGACGGATGAGTTCGGGAAGGATGTTTCCGACTGGGAGGGAGCTCCTCTCCACGGCCTGCCTGAGTACTTCCTGATCCGAGGGACGAAGATGTTCCCAAGCATCGCGCGTGCTGTGTGGGGACGAGCCCCTGCCGCGATCGCGTTTCGCGTCGCGTGCGCGGGTCGGGAGCTCGACGCGGATCGAATCCAAGAGGAGGACTTTCAGCGATACTGGGAGCATGCCGCATTGATGGATCCCGACGTCTTCTTGCGAATGCTTCGTTGTGCCGGTCAGCACGACGCCCGCGGCTTTCTCCCCGATATCGAGATCCCGACGCTGGTGGTGGCAGCGCAACACGACACCTTCACCCCGATGACCCTTGCCCAGGAGATGGCGGCCGCGATCCCAGACGCCGAGCTCGACGTCATCGAGGATGCAAGCCACGCAGCCCCCGTCGAGCAACCGGATCGCATCGCGGAACGCGTCGAAGAGTTCCTGTCGTCGCGTCTAGGCGTCGTCCCGAAGCTGGCTTAGTACTCGGCGCGAAACAGCTGCTGGCCGATCAGAACGAATGTGCCCTGGGGGACGTACGATTCGTTCGACACTCGGACGAACGTGCCGTTCGAGCTTCCCACATCCGTCAGAAACACGTGCCCAACCTCGGCATTGACTCGGCAGTGGAGCCCGGAGACATATCCATCCTCGGGAAACACCACGTCTCCACGCTCGCGACCGAGGTGGATCCCGTGAGGCGGGATTGGATAGCTGTTGCCCGTGGTTCGTCGACCGATAAGCAGGGCGATTCGGCCTAGGTAGCCCCGATGCGGACTACCCATGTGCTGAGTGCCATCGTCGGCGGGATCGGGCGCGGTCGGGGCGTCGAACCGAAGTATCTCTTGCCCCACGCGGAAGATACTGCCGTCGAACAGCTCGATCGGAACCTCGGGCTCGATCCGGATGTAGACGCCGTTGAGACTCTCCATGTCTTTGACGACGAGCTGGTCGTCCTCGAAGCGGAACTCTGCGTGTTCGGGCGAAAGATAGGCGTCGTTGGCGAAGATGCCGCCCGTGCCACGGCCGATCAACGAGCCACTCGCGGACAGTGGGAAAGACTCTCCTTCCGAACCGTCCGGCTGAATCAGGATCAGCCTCGCGCTTGCCGTCACTGGCCGGGGAGCATCCGCAACCGCGGGCGCCGAAACACGTTCCGCCGGGGCATGGTCGGCGGAGTCGCCGGCAGCACCGTCTGACGCCTCCGCATGGAGATCATCTCCACACACGTGACAGAACCGGAAGTTCTCCGGCACGTCCGAACCGCAGTGAGGACATGGCGAGGTCTCATCGCTGAGAGGCGCGAGCTCGGGAGGCAGGGCTTCTTCGAGCGCGACAGGCTGTGCGCGCACCGGCTCGACCAGGGCCGCCTCCGAGTCGAGCTGTGGAGCCGAAGCCAAGGCTTCCGATCGCCCCGCTTGCGGCTGCGGTGCCTGTGGGGCGTTGGTCGTTCGGCCCTTCGATGGCGTCCCACCGGGAGGCGTTGGGGCGGCAAACGAGCGTGGCTTCGAAGACGCGAGCGGAAGTTCCGCCCCGCACCCGAGACAGAACTTGTAGTGGTCCTGGTTTTCCTTGCTGCATCGGGAACAGACGATCACGCCGTCACCTCCACTCGGAGCAGGTTTCTACCCAGGAACAGGTAGTCTCCGTGGCTCAATTCTCGTTCGCCCCGGATTCGGATGTAGGTCCCATTCTGGGACTTCTCGTCGATCAACTCCAGGGATTCCCCCGCCATCTCTACGCGGGCGTGTCTTGGCGACATGTGAACGTCATCCGGAAAGTTGATGTCACAGTCTTCTCGTCCGATCTGCAGAGATTGCTCGTACGCACAGCACACGATCCCGTCCATGCCGCCTTCGAGGACCTGGGTCACCCGAAACGCGCTTGGCCGCCTCGGTGAGGAATAGAAATGCGTCTGGTCGGCTTCAGGACCCGAGGTGTCCTTGGGTGTGGCATCCAGACGAAACAGCTGCTGGCCACACATGAAGTGGTCCCCCACCTGAATCGGTGCAGCGCCTCGGATTCGGATGTAGACCCCGTTCAAACTGCCTTCATCTCTCACGACGAGTTTCTCGCCGCGGTAGAGGAAGTTCGCGTGCTGGGGGCTCAGCCAGTTGTCGCTCGGAAAAGGAATCTGATCCGCCTCGCGGCCTGCCACGTGCTCCGTGGCTTGGAGCAGATAGCTGAGGCCTTCCCCCATCGCCTCATCTCCGCGAACCACGATCAGGCGGGCTTTTCCGGGCATCTGTAGCGCCCCAAAGAACCGAGTCTCAAGCGTCTGCGCCTCGGATGGCACCCCTGCACCACACGCGCCGCAGAACTTGTGCCCAGACGGAACGGCACTGGCGCACTCCGTGCAGACGTAATTGCGAGCTTGCTCCATGCCCTCGTTCCCCTCTT
>CAYZDM010000554.1:0-2553 GCA_964476875.1 uncultured Sandaracinaceae bacterium
GTCGACGTGCCGTGCGCGTTGACGTAATCGAGGTCCTCTGGGCCGAGCTTGGCGTCCTTCAGCGCGAGTTGCATTGCACGGCGCGCGCCCTCGGCACCTGGAGCGGGCTGCACCATGTGATGGGCGTCCGACGTCGCCCCGTACCCCACGATCTCGGCCAGGATGTCGGCCCCTCGTGCAATGGCGGCGTCACGTTCCTCGAGCATCATGACGCCCGCGCCCTCGGCGATCACGAACCCATCCCGATCCATGTCGAAGGGACGACTCGCCAGCTCCGGCTCGTCGTTGCGCCGCGACAGCGCACGCATCGACGTGAACCCAGCCACGCCCACCGGTGTCACGGCGGCCTCGGCGCCCCCAGCAACTGCCGCGTCGATCTGACCGTGTTGGATCCACCGAAACGCGTCCCCGATCGCGTGCGCGCCCGACGCGCATGCACTGGTGTGCGTATAGCTCGGGCCCTTGAAACCCCACTGCAGAGTGACCTGCCCCGGAGCGAGGTTGGAGATCACGGACGGAATGAAATACGGCGATACCCGGCGGGGCCCCTTGTCGAACAGGGTCTTGCAAGTGTCCTCGAATACTTCGAGCCCACAGAATCCGACGCCGATGAAGGTGCCCACTCGCTCCTTCTCTTCATCGGTCGGCGCGAAGCCGGAGCTTTTGATCGCCTGGGCGCTCGCCGCAATCGCGAGCTGTATGAAGCGCGCTCCCTCACGGAGACGGCGCTTGGGCATGTACTGGAGGGGATCGAAGTCCGAGCACTCCCCAGCGATCTGCGATGCGAACTCGGTGGCATCGAAACCTTCGATGCGCGCAATTCCGCTCCGCCCCTCGGACACATTCGTCCAAGTGCTAGCCACATCCGCGCCGCACGGGCTCACCGCCCCGACGCCTGTGATCACTACTCGCCGCATCGACCCGCCCGGTCAGGCATGCGAAGCGGGCCTCAGCCCTTCTGGGCCTTGATGTATGCGATCGCGTCGCGAACGGTTTTGATCTTCTCCGTGTCCTCGTCGGGAATCTCAATCTCGAACTGCTCCTCGAGCGCCAAGACGACCTCGACGACTGCCAGCGAGTCGGCTTTCAGATCCTCGATGAAGTCTTGCTCTTCCTGAATATCGGCCCCATCGACGTCGAGTTTGTCCGACACGATTTCTTTGACCTTCGCAGCGATGTCCATCTGATTCCTCCGTCACGCACGCGCTAGACGTGCATGCCTCCGTTGACCCGGACTACCTGTCCGGTGATATAGCTCGCTTCTTCGCTCGCTAAAAACACTACCGCAGCCGCGACCTCTTCGGGCCGGCCAATTCGCCCAAGGGGCGTCTGGTCGATGATGCCCTGTTTCCCAGCCTGGGGCAGATCTGCAGTCATATCGGTCTCGATAAATCCTGGGGCAACCGCATTCACGGTGACCCCGCGAGAGGCATACTCGCGCGCCAGTGACCGCGTTAGGCCCAAAAGCGCCGCCTTTGAAGAAGAATAGACGGACTGGCCCGCGTTGCCGGACTCCCCCACCACGCTGGAAAGGTTGATGATGCGCCCCCAGCGCTTTTTCATCATCGGGCGAATGCAGGCCTTCGCGCAGAATATCGGTCCGTTCACGTTCGTGGCCCAAGTCATCTCGAGGTCCTTCTCCGATACTCTCAACAACAACTGATCGATCGAGATTCCCGCGTTGTTGACCAAGATGTCGATTCGCCCGTGACGCTCGATCGCTGCCTTCAGACTGCGGTCCACCGATTCAGGGTTCGCCACATCGAACCCGAGGGTCTCACCTTGCCCACCAGCAGCCTCGATGAGCGCCAGCGTTTCGTTCGCGGCCGCTTCGTTGGAGCGATAGTTGATCAGGACGTACGCACCGGACTCGGCTAGCGCAAGGCTAGTCGCACGCCCGATGCCCCGTGATCCCCCGGTCACGACGGCGATTTTCCCCGCCAGATCGAACACGGCCTACTCGATCTCTTCGGCTTTACCCTTGATCACCTGACGGCCCTTGTAAAAGCCGCATGCTGGGCAGGCCCGGTGCGGGAGCATCACATCGCCGCAGTTGGGGCACGGACTCACGTTCGGGGCCGTGATTTTGTCGTGGTTGGCGCGCCGTTGGTCGCGCTTCATGGGGCTGGTTCTGCGTTTTGGTACTGCCACGGGATCACTCCTCGTTCTTCGTAAGTGCTTCTTTGAGTTTCAGTAGTGGGGCAAAGCGCGCATCGAGCGCCGGCCCCCCAAAGACCTCCTGAGGAGGTCGAAGATGCTCCGGAACGGCGATTCCCTCGCAGCTATCAGAGCAGAGTGGTTTCATGGGGGCTTCGAGCAACAATAGCTCGCGCACCATCGGATCGAGAACGACTTCGCCGCCGCTGTAGTAGTCCCGATTGACCTCGTCCAGCCGGACGTCGATCTCGTCGCTCTCCTGGGGCCGCATGTGCTCGGGGCTGTACAGCGCCGTCGTGGTTAGATCGACCTCGATCGGCACGTCCCCCAAACAGCGCGCGCAGGTTGCGGCGACTTGGGCTTCCACATGACCCCGAACTAAGACGTCCAGGCCTG
>CAYZDM010000555.1:0-2546 GCA_964476875.1 uncultured Sandaracinaceae bacterium
GAAGGCGGTCCCGCCGGCCCCACTGAGTCGCCAATCGCCGGAGCCAACCGTGGCCAGGTAGTCGATCAAGACTTGCCTCAGGTCCTCGGCCGATTGATAGCGCTGCTCAGCGTCCTTTTGGAGGCACCGCAGGATGATCTCGTCCGCCTCGACTGGCACGGACAACGGCGATCGAGTGGACGGCGGCACGGGCTCTTCAGAGAGGTGCTGCGTCAGAACGCCGACTGGGTTTGGCGCCTCGAAGGGTGGCTTGCCCACGACGCACTCGTACATGATCGCGCCCATCGCGTAGACGTCGCTTCGGCCATCCAGCTCGTGTCCCTGAATCTGCTCGGGAGACATGTAGTAGGGCGTCCCCACGATGGTACCGCTGCTGGTGAGCTGGACCTCGGCACTTCCCTCAAAAAGTTTCGCCAGGCCGAAGTCCAGCACCTTCGCGGTTTCGCCATCGCGCCCTTCGGTGATGACGATGTTCTCTGGCTTGAGATCACGATGAACGATGCCCGCGGCGTGTGCGTCCGCGACCGATCCCGCGACCTGCGCGCACAAGTACGCGACTCGCCCGAACGGCAACGGACCATCTTTGTCGAGGACCTTGCCCAAGTCCTGGCCGTCAACGTACTCCATCACGAGATACAGAGACCCCGACTTGGTGCGTCCGAAATCGAACACGTGAACCGTATTGGGATGATTGAGGCTCGATGCGGATTCCGCTTCTCGATGAAAGCGCGCGACGTTCTCCGGGTTCTGTTGAAGCTCGCGGTGGAGCAACTTGATCGCCACCACCTTGCTGATCTGGAGGTGCTCGGCGCGGTACACTGCCCCCATCGCGCCACGTCCGATGGGCGCGACGACGCGATAACGATCGGCAATGACGTCCCCGGGCTTCAGCATGGCCGGCGCGATCGCCGTCCCGCACTTGCCGCAGAACTTGGCCTCGGGTGGGTTGCCCTTCCCGCACTCGATGCAGCGCATCTGCTCCTCTGGCGCCGAGCTAGGCATTCAACGTGAAGAAGCGATAACCGAGCCACGCTGCCGCGAGAACGACGAGCACCGCGAGGCCACGCAGCGCCTTCTTTCTCCGTTCGACGGCAGGAAACGGCTCGTTTGCGCTGTCGTAGCGAACTCGCGCCCGAGTCCGGCGACTCGGCGTGCTTGGTTCAGGCGCGACGCCGCTTTCTGTGGCAGGGACCTGGGCATCTTCGGCCTCGATCGGTTCCTCGGCGGATGCGGCTGGAGTCGGAATGGGGAACTCCGGCCGGGGAATCCCCAGCATCGTTTTCTGGGGCGTCCTCTTGCGTGCGGACGAGAGCTGTGTTGGCGGAGGAGGCGGTGGTGGCACGGATGCTGGCGCGGACGTTTCAGCGGGGGCCGGGTCGGTGACGCTGGGCATTCCGAGAACGGTGTGCTTGCGAATCCGCTGCTGTGACGCGGGTTGCGGGGTCGGCTCGCGCTCCTCGTGCATTCGAATGCGGGATTGATCTAACCGCTCAGGGGCATGATCGCGCCGCGCGTAGCCGCACTTGCCGCAGAACGTATCATCGGACGGGACTTCGGCTCCGCATTGAGGACAATCCATGTTGCGCCCCTACCGTATCAGAATTCGTGTTCGGTGGCCTCGCACTTGCGCCTACCGAGGAATCCCCATCACATCGGCCATGTCGTAGAGGCCCGCAGGCCGCCCGACGACCCACTGCGCCGCGCGCACCGCCCCACGAGCGAAGATCGAACGATCCGTCGCACGATGGGTGAGCTCGACGCGTTCACCCTCTCCGACGAGGTAGAGCGTGTGCTCGCCGACGACGTCGCCACCGCGAAGGGCCATCACGCCCACCTCATCGGTGGGTCGCGCGCCAACTTGGCCGCTGCGACCGTGACTCACCGCCCGTTCAGGATCGAGCTGCTTGGCCCGAGCCACTACTTCCCCCAAGTGAACCGCAGTACCGCTCGGGGCATCGACCTTGTGCCGGTGATGAATCTCGACGATCTCTGCGTCGAACGCCGGGCCGAGAAGCTCGGTGGCGCGCGCCGCGAGGAAATAGAGGGCGTTGACACCCTGGCTGTAGTTAGGTGCGAAGACGATCGGGACGCGCTCGGCCGCACGCTCCAAAGCGGCGCGCGTCTCCGCGTCGAGCCCCGTGGTTCCGATCACCATCGGAATGTGCTGGCCAGCGCACAAGGGAAGAAGCTTGGCGCTCGCTGCGGCGGTGCTGAAGTCGATGACGACCTCGACGTTGCTCAAGAACTCCTCGACGTCCGAAGTGATGCAAACCCCGGTGGAGGCACGACCCATCAGTTGACCCATGTCGCTACCGATCAGCTCGGAGCCTTCCCGGTCCATCGCGGCCACTAGGGTCGCCTCGGGATGCTCATTCAATACGGAGGCGATGCTCTGCCCCATGCGACCCGCGGCCCCGTGTATTGCAACCTGCGCCATGAATGAGGGAATGGCAGATGCGATGACGAGCGTCAATCGGCTGAGCTAGGTGGAGGAACGACCGGCGCTGAGCTCGACGAGGCGGTCGATGAGGAAGCCGCTTTGTTCG
>CAYZDM010000556.1:0-2530 GCA_964476875.1 uncultured Sandaracinaceae bacterium
TCTTTCTCGGCTCTTCGCTCCTCTACAAGGAGATCGAGCGCAAGACCCTCTACGTCATTCTTCCCAAACCGATCGCGCGGTTCGAGTTCTTGTTGGGCAAGTACTTCGGGATCGTGGCGACATGCGCGGTGTTCATCGCGATCATGGGCGCTATTCAGCTGTTGGTGACCGCCATCCAAGCTGGCGCGTCCACTGCGCTCGTCATTTCCGTGCCCGCGGCGCTTGCCGTCTTGCTCGCGGTTGGGTCCTTGGTGTCGAAAGATCGCACACTCGTAGTCCCTGTCTGGTCGCTGATCGCTCTCTGCGCCTCGGCGTGGGTTTGTTCGACCGTCGACGTCGAACTGTTCAGGCTATTGGCTTCGCTGGTATTGAACCTCGGAGAGGTACTCATACTTACGGCTGTCGCGCTCTTGTTCTCGTCGTTCTCGACTCCTTTTCTCACCGGCGCATTCACCTTTGGCGTCTGGTTGGTGGGCCGCGCCGCGCACGACATGGTGGCGATGAAGACCCGGGTTCTCAGTCCATCGATGAAGACGGTTCTCAGTTGGCTGGCCGAGATCGTGCCCAATTTCAATCTATTCGTCCCCGGTAGAAACACGCTCGTGACGAAGGCGAGCCAGTTCGGGGAGCCGCTCACGTACGTAGCGACGTCCATGGGCTACGCGATTCTATACGCCGCAGTCACGCTCTCCATCGCCATGATGATCTTCCGTCGCCGAGACTTTCTATGAAACTCGAGTCGATGCGCCTCGGCGCAGTGGCACTGTTGTTGACCGTTGCGCTCGGCACCCTACTGCTGTGGCGGGTGGCTTCCGGGGCGCGGGCGGAACTCGCGGCTGCCGATGCCTATCGACATGACGACCGAACCATGCTTGCGATCGAACACTATCGTCGAGCCATTCGCTGGTCGTTGCCGCTGAGTTCCAATACCGACGAGGCGATTAAGGCGTTGGAGTCGATTGCTACGCAGCTAGAGGCCGAGGGCGAGCTTGAAGGGGCGCTGCTGGCTTGGAGATCCGTCCTGGGCGGACTCGCGGCTACCCGCTTCCTCTACTCGAGGTCCGATCCTCGGCGCGAGAACGCTGCTGACCAGACCGCCCGCTTGATGGCGATGAATCGAAGCGCGGCAATCGACGCAAACTTGAACGCCGAGCAACTCGCCGCCGACCATCGTCGCCTTCTCAGCGAAGGGATCTCACCAAATCCGTGGTGGGGTACTCTGCTTTTGGCGGGAATGGTGACCTGGGTCAGCGCGTTGGGGATTCTAGCGTGGCGCGGATTCGATTCCGCTGGTCGCTTTCACTGGACCGAGGCGCGAGGCCCTGTATGGGGTGCTCTCGCTGGTTTTGTGTCGTTTGTCTTCGGTCTGCTCTTCGCCTGAAGTTGCCCGAAGCCTGGGCACGGGGTAACAGGGGCGTCGTGGATAGCATCGAAATCGTTGGTGGGAACAGGCTCGTCGGCTCCGTACCGATCAGCGGCGCCAAGAACGCAGCACTGCCGATTCTCACGGCGGCGCTCCTCGCCGATGGGGAGCACGTGTTCCGCAACGTTCCAAACCTGCGGGACGTCCACACGATGACCCGTTTGTTGGAGCGACTTGGGGCGCAGGCAGCGTACGCCGATGGCACGGTGCACGTCACGCTGTCCGGTCCGATCGAGCCGACAGCGCCCTACGACCTGGTGAAGCAGATGCGTGCCTCGGTTCTGGTACTCGGTCCGCTCGTCGCGCGTTGTGGACGGGCCGTGGTTTCGTTGCCGGGTGGCTGTGCGATCGGAGCCCGTCCGATCGACCAGCATCTGAAGGGCCTCTCGGCCATGGGAGGTGAGGTCGAGCTTCATCACGGATACGTCGAAGTGAAGGTTCCTGGGGGCCGTCTTCGCGGCGCGGACATCGCGTTGGACTTTCCGACTCATACCGGGACCGAGAACCTGATGTGTGCCGCGGTGCTGGCGAAGGGACGCACCACGCTCACCAACTGCGCCCGCGAACCAGAGATCGAAGAGTTGGCGCGGGTGCTGAACAAGATGGGCGGGCGGATCGAAGGTGCCGGAACGTCCGTGATTTCGATCGAGGGCGTGGATTCACTGCACCCCATCGATCACGCGATCATTCCAGATCGAATCGAGGCGGGTACCTTCATGGTAGCCGCCGCAGCGACCAATGGAGATGTGCTGCTCCAGGGCATCGAGTTCGAGCCGCTCGAGGCCGTGATCGCGAAGCTGCGGGAGGCCGGCGCCGGGGTCGAGCGCGAAGGAGACGGCATCCGAGTCGTTGGCGCACAACCGATTCGACCCGCCGACGTGATCACACAGCCGCATCCCGGGTTTCCGACCGACATGCAGGCACAGTTCATGATGCTGATGAGCGTCGCGAAGGGGACGAGCCGAATCACCGAGACCGTCTTCGAGAATCGCTTCATGCACGTTTCGGAGCTGAACCGAATGGGAGCGAACATTCAGGTCAGCGGCAGGACCGCGACGGTGCACGGGGTAGCGCGGTTAGAGGGGGCCGAGGTGATGGCCACCGACC
>CAYZDM010000557.1:0-2528 GCA_964476875.1 uncultured Sandaracinaceae bacterium
GACAATAAGCCACTTGTACTCGGGGTAATGTTCCTGCACATAGCACCCGTAGTCTCCAACCGACCAGTGTGTACCAACGATGCGGACACAGCTTCCAGCCGGGGACATATGGTTGGGGTTGACGAGCAACTCCTTGATGAACGAGCCGATCAGCCCCGACTGGTTGCCGGTGAGCAAGTAATTGGTTCGGTCCCGTTCTTGGACATCCATGGGGTCGACCAAGTCTTCGGCCCACTTCCGAAGCGCGAAGCGCTCGACCTGGACGCCAAGCTCCTCAAGCGCATGGATCTCCCGACGGATGAATGTCGTACTGATCAGTGGGTAGGTGTTCATCAAGTAGGCGATCTTCATGATTCGCTTTCACTTCTATGTATATCGCCAGATTAACCCGGATACCAAACGGTTCTGTGCGTTCGCGCAGGCGAGTGAGGTGCCGCGACCACCTGATGCCCGTCGACTACGGGGTGACGGGCGGCTTCTGGAACTTGAGCGTCATTCGATCGCTTTCCCCGATGGCCACGTAAGTCGCCTCGCCTTCGGCACCGAGTCGAAGCACCGGTGGGAGCGTCCAGACGCCTTCTGGATGATGGTGCGTGTCCTTAGGGTTGCTGTTGATGTCGGACTCGCCGACCAGCTCGAAGCCGGCTGCTTCGGCTAGTGCGATGAGGTACGCCTCGGGGACGTAGCCTTCGGGCGCGCTCTTCATCGGGTCGGCTCCCTCGTCGGCGCGGTGTTGCACGACGCCGAGGACTCCACCCGGCCGCAGGACCGCGAAGAAGGCCGCGTACGCCTGCTCGGCGCCGCCGTCGACGATCCAGTTGTGCGTATTACGGAAAGTCAGGACCAGATCGACCGAGGCGTCAGGTCCGAGGTCGATCGGCGAAGGCGGGTCGAAGGTCAGGACCCCCACGGAGCCGAAGACCTCAGGCCGAGACGCCTGCGCATCCATGAAGCGTTTGCGGTACTTGGCGCGCGGACCTTCCGCGCTGGGGATGCCGACCGACAGCCTTCCCGACTCGGCAAGGTACGGGGCGAGGATCTCCGTGTACCAACCGCTTCCAGGTCGAATCTCGAGGACGTGCATATCTGGCTCAATTCCGAACAAGGTCAGCGTCTCGACGGGATGTCGGTATCCGTCGCGTGCGCGATTGTCCGGCGATCGCTCCGCGGAGGCGACCACCGCGGCGAGGTCCACCGGCGCTGCGACCTCGCTGGCGGCTCCGCCCGCGGTTGGCTCGGCAGGCGACACTGTACTGGGCTCCGTCGAAGCGGCCGCACCGCCACACCCGCACAACCCAACCATACACAAAACTAAAACGCGCTTGAACATCGCTAGCGGCTACCGACAAAGTGGCCGTCTGTCAACACGGGGGGGACCGCCGAGGACAGGGACGTGGACCCGAATCAGCTGCCGGACAAGGCTCGAACTGCGCTTGGCACAGACCGCGATAGAAACGATATCGCGTCGGGGCGACGAACAAATCGCACGTAGACCTTCGACCCCGTGAGTTGGGCGGGAGCGGGGGTGTCCCTGTGAGGTGTCGGACCCCGTAGTTGTAGATGTAGTCGAAGGGATGGTTCGGGAGAAACGTTCCGGCGATGGCCGTGAGCGCCAGCACCCAAAGCACCCAAGGTGACGCGAGCGCGGTGCCCACGGCGACGACGCTCGTACAAATCACAGCCGCCCATCGCGTCCAGGGTCCGGTGAGGTCATATCCGAATGGGAGGCCTTCGTTCAGAGTTTGGGACGAGCGACGGACTCCACGATGATCTGCGCGAACTCTTCGGCGCGGGTCTCTTGCACGAAGTGGCCGCCGCCTTCGATCGTGGCGTGCGGCTGGTCGGCGGCCCCAGGAACCTTCTCCCGAAACGGGACGTCGCCACCACGGGTCACTGGATCATCATCGGTGAAGGCGCACAGGAAGGGCTTGTTCCACTTTGCAAACACCTCCCACGCCGCGCGTTGGGCGGGGTTGGCCGGATCGTCTGGGAGGGTTGGGACCAGGCTCGGCATGGCGCGGGGGCCCATTTTGTACGAAGCGTCGGGAAACGGTGCGTCGTATGCTGCGAGTTCTTGCGGGGACAGCGCCGTCCCTCGGAGCGTGCCCGCGACGATCATGCTCACGGGGATGTCTTCGGTGTCGTACGCCCACTTCTGCCAATAGGCGAAACGGAGCTCGTTGGGGAGCGGCAAGCGACCGCTAAGGGCCTTGCCCATCTCCGACATCGAAGGTGTGGGCGCGTGGGCCCTGAACTTTTTGACCGCGTTGACCCGATCTTCGGGGAGGTCCCGCGGGAGAGGGAGCCCCGTATTGGAGATGACGACGCGGTCGAAGCGCTCCGGGTTTTCGGCCACCAAGCGCAAGCCGATCAGTCCGCCCCAGTCCTGTCCGACGAACGTGACGCCTCGGAAGTCGTTGGCGACGAGCCAGTCGTTCATCCAAGCGACTTGTGCGTTGTAACTGAAGTTCTCCCGCGCGGCCGGCTTGTCGGAGCGACCGAAGCCGACGAGGTCCGGAGCGATCACG
>CAYZDM010000558.1:0-2525 GCA_964476875.1 uncultured Sandaracinaceae bacterium
GTCATCGAAGACCAGGGCCGGCTTCGCTCACCAAGGCAGGGGCCGGACGGGCTTCTTTACGTGACGAACGACGGTCGCAACGACGCCGGCCGAGTATTGCGCGTCTCCCCGGTGCTCACGCCGGCACCCTAGGTTTCGAGCAACGCTCCCACGCGCCGGTACTTCCCCTCGAACATCTCGATCCATTCCTCGAGTTTGTCGAGTTCGTCTTGGTCGAGTCCCTCTAGGTCTCCCGTGAAAAGCTCTTCGTCAAAAGACACCTTGGCCAGCGCGCGGGTACAGTCCTTCCCCGCGAACATCCCGTACGGGCCTCCCGGTCCATAGAAGTCTCTGCCACGCGTCACGTCGTACACTTGGCCCCGGATCGCGATCAGAAGGGGCCGACCCGAATCGGATCCGTCGTAGTGGCCCAGCTCGGAGCACGTGTAGTCACGCTCCTCTGCTTCCGGAAGCGGCGCGCGAACCTCTTCCCTTCTCCCAAACAATCTCGCAATAAACCGCCCAACGCCCATGCCCAAGACCTACGACGAACGCAGGCCTCGGACAATGGGCGGAGGGCACCGGCGATGGCTACTCGGTCAGCGCCCCCGCGCCTCCCATGTGGTAACCCTCTTCGCCGTGCAGATTGGTGTCGAGGCCTTCGTTCTCCATGTCCTTGCTGACCCGAAGGCCGATCGTGGCGTCGATGACCTTCAAGAGCACCAAAGTCACCACAATCGAGTATGCCGCGGCAGCGAGCACCCCGATGATGTTCTCTATTAATAGACTACTGTTGCCATCGATGAGGCCGTTGGTGCCACCCCAGACCTCCGCGGCAAACACGCCAGTCAGCACCGCACCAAGCGCGCCGCCCACCCCGTGGATGCCGAACGCGTCGAGCGCATCGTCGTAGCCTAGCTTTCCCTTGAGCATCACCGCGCCGTAGCAAATCGGACCAGCCGCCAGACCCATGATGACCGCCGAGATGGGGCCGACGAAGCCCGCGGCCGGCGTAATGCACACGAGACCAGCTACCAAACCGGATGCCACACCGAGGGCCGTGGGCTTGCCCAGCTTGATCCACTCGACGATGGCCCAAGCAAACGCGGCAGCGCCCGCGGCGAGGTGCGTGTTGACCAACGCGAGCGCGGCGTTCTCATTGGCGGCCAGCGCGCTACCGGCGTTGAATCCGAACCAGCCGAACCAGAGCATGCCTGCGCCCAGCAGCGTCAGTGTGAGATTGTGCGGAGGGCCCGGGCGGCTGCGTCGGCCAAGGACAATCGCACAGACCAGTGCCGCTGCGCCGGACGAGAGATGAACGACGGTGCCGCCCGCGAAGTCGAGGGCACCTCGCGCGCCGAGCCAGCCGTCGGGACCCCAGACCCAATGGCAAATGGGATCGTACACCAGGGTCGCCCATAGAAGGATGAACACGAAGTACGCCGAGAACTTCATCCGTTCGGCGATGGCCCCGGAAATGAGCGCCGGGGTGATGATCGCAAACATCATCTGGAACGCCATGAAAAGGATGTGCGGAATCGTCGAACCCTCTTGCGGTTCGAGTCCGACCCCATTGAGGAACGCGAACTCGAAACCACCGATGAAGCCACCGCCCATATCCGAGCCGAACGCGAGCGAATAGCCGATCACCACCCACTGCAGAGTGATGATGCCCAACGCGATGAAGCTGTGCATGAACGACGAGAGCACGTTCTTCGAGCCGACCATGCCGCCATAGAAGAGCGCCAAGCCCGGCGTCATGAGCATCACGAGAGCGCATGACACCATGAGCCATGCTGTATCCGCCTGATTGAGAGCATCCATCCCCGGTTCCTCCTGTTGAAGTTAGCGGAGCCTAGATCCGGGCTGTTTCCGCTGGATGTGTCTATCGTTTCGGGCTTGTTTCGAACTGCTGTAATCCGCTGACATCCGAGGCGGATTGGCCTACATTTCGGCCAGCATGCGAATCGTCCACGATCAAAACCTCTGCGCCTCCCACGGACAATGCGTCGGAGTCGCTCCGGAACTCTTCAAGTTCGCCTCAGACGGATCACTCGTCGTCATCGACCCGAGCCCGCCCGAAGATCTGCGCGAAGCCGCGCAAGACGCTGTCGACATCTGTCCGGTGCGCGCGCTTTCGATCGTGGATGACTGAAATTGCTGCATTTTTCCGGTCGGTACGGGGGTGCATGCAGCGGTGATTTCGGTTACAACTCCTGCTCCGGCGCGCCACACCAACTACTAGGTGGGAACGGCCACCGACCCAACAAGAGAGGCAATATCCATGGAATCCGTAGCTGAGTTCTTCGAAAAGTTTGAGGCGAAAGCCGCTGCAAACACCGACGCGGCCACCCAGCCGAACGCAATCTACCAGTTCAACGTGACCGGCGACGGTGGCGGCGAATGGAACCTCGACCTCACGAAGGGCAAGACCGCCGACTTCGTCAGCAAGGGCACGCACGACGGCCCCGGCGCGACGATCACCGTCTCTTCAGAAGACTGGCTTGGCATGTTGAATGGCTCGCTGAACCCGATGCAAGCGTTCA
>CAYZDM010000559.1:0-2520 GCA_964476875.1 uncultured Sandaracinaceae bacterium
GATCAACACCACGCCCCCTGTAGCCTATCCGCCGATGAGACTCATCCCGACGCGTTCGTGCTCGTCCTCGGACGATTCGAGGAAATTATGCCCGCGGTCCTTGCCCGACAGCGACCAGACCATGGCCCAGGCGAGGTCTAGGTCGGAGCCGCCGGCACGGATGATGTTGCGGAGGCTGATCGCCCGCCGCGAAGCGAGGCAAGCCCGAATGTCCCCTCGAGCGGTGACCCGGACTCGATTGCAGGTGTCGCAAAACTCGTTGCTAATCGGGGTGATGAAGCCGACTCGATGTCCCGATCCGTCGGCCGCGGACATGTAACGCGCCGGGCCCTGCCCCTCGATCCCGACACCCGCCTCGTCGGACACGAGGCCCCCGAGGACCTCGAGAACGTCGTCGGCGTTCATTCGCATCTTCTGCGGAAGCTTCGCGCCCTCCCCCAGCGGCATCAGCTCGATAAACCGTGGGGTGGTTCCGAGAGACCAGGCGAACTCGACCAAACGGCCCAGCTCGTCATCGTTGCGACCCCGAAGCGGGACCGTGTTGAGCTTCACTTCGAGCCCGACATCGAGCGCCGCGTGAACCCCCGCCAACACACGTCCGAGATCACCACCGCGGGTGATCTCCGCGAACCGGTCCGCATCCAGGGTGTCGATGGAGATGTTCACACCGTGCAGGCCCGCGTCACGCAAAGGCCGAGCGAGCTCGGACAGCCGCGTGGCGTTCGTCGTCATGACCAGCTGCTCGACCTCGGTGCGCCGATGCACGAGCTCGACGAGGCGGACGATGTCCTTGCGCACCAAGGGCTCACCACCCGTGAACCGCACCCGGCGAATCCCAGCGGCGGCGAACACCGACACCACGCGCGCAGCCTCTTCAAACGTGAGCAGGTCGCGGCGAATCGCGTGATCGTCCTCGCCGCTCGGCGGCATGCAGTACTCACACGCAAGATCGCAGCGATCGGTCACGCTCAGGCGCAGATAGGTGTATCGCCGTTCGCGGGAATCCCGCAGAAGCGGGATCGCGTTGAAATCATCCGGCCTGGCGGGCCAGTCTTCGTACACGGCAGACCGGCTAGGCACTAGTGGCAGGTGACGCACCGACTGAGTCTAGGGGCCCTCACCGTTCGGTCAACGACGGTGTGCTCGCTTGACATCAATGGGGGCCGGTTCCAGGCTCTTGCCTTCACTGAATAGCGGTTCATTTTCAGGAGTTCGGCGCATGGAATCTAATGGAAAGCGCGTGGCGATCGTAGCCGGATTGCGCACACCCTTCGCGAAACAATGGTCGGCGTACCGAGAGGTCAGCGCCCTCGACCTCGCCAACATCGTGGTCTCCGAAATGCTGCAGCGGATCGACCTCGACCCCAAAGAAATCCAGCAGGTGGTCTACGGGCAGGTCGTTCCGTCCGTCGAAGCGCCGAATATCGCCCGGGAGATCGTCCTGGCGACAGGCATGCCAAAAAGCATCGACGCCTACAGCGTCTCCCGCGCCTGCGCGACGAGCTACCAGTCCGCAGTGAATGTCGCTGAAGCGATCATGGCCGGCACGATCGATACAGGCGTCGCCGGGGGCGCCGACAGTGCAAGCAATGTGCCGATCACGGTTTCGAAGCGACTCGCCGAGGCCCTCATCGCAGCCACCAAAGCACGCAGCATCGGCGAGCGAATGCAGGCCTTCGCCGGACTTCGCCCGCGAGACCTCGCTCCGGTGCCCCCCGCCATCAAGGAATTCTCGACCGGCCTCTCCATGGGCGACAGCGCAGAGAAGATGGCGAAGGAGAATCACATCAGCCGCGAGGCCCAGGATGAGTTCGCACACCGAAGCCACTCGCTCGCCGCCGCAGCATGGGCCGAGGGCAAGTTCGATGACGAGGTGATGGAAGTCTTCGTACCCAATCGATTCAACGACGCGATTCGCGAGGACAACCTCATTCGCAAAGACACCAACATCGAGAAGTACGCCAAACTCAAGCCCGCTTTCGACCGCGCACACGGCACGGTAACCGCAGCCAACAGCTCGCCGCTCACCGACGGGGCAAGCGCGCTCCTCCTCATGCGTGAGGACAAGGCCAAAGCCGCCGGCTTCGACGTCCTTGGCTTCATCCGCAGCTATGCGTTCGCCGCCCTCGACCCAGCAGGACAGCTCCTCATGGGCCCGTCCTACGCCGCGCCAATCGCCCTCGACCGCGCCGGCGTAACGCTCTCGGACCTCGACCTCGTCGACATGCACGAAGCCTTTGCCGCTCAGATTCTTTCGAATACCCAGGCATTCGAGTCGACCGAATGGGCACAAAAAAATCTAGGCCGATCGGAGAAGATCGGCGACATCGACTGGGACAAGTTCAATGTGACGGGCGGATCGATTTCGATCGGACACCCGTTCGCCGCGACCGGCGCCCGGCAGATCACACAGACCCTCCGCGAGCTGAAGCGACGCGGCGGCAACCTAGCCCTCTGCACGGCCTGCGCGGCCGGCGGCTTGGGCGCAGCCATGGTGTTGGAGGCAGAGTGATGGCGAAC
>CAYZDM010000560.1:0-2518 GCA_964476875.1 uncultured Sandaracinaceae bacterium
CGATGAGTTCGCTGCGGGCGTCGTCGCTCAGTGCGATGATGCGTCGCCACAAGGAGTCCCGTCGCCATTGTGCCGCTTCTAGCTCTGCGTCGAGGTCGCCCTCGTTGGAGTCGGTCGGCGGGCTCTTGTCCACCGAATCGGGATCCAAGAACCGCCGCCGCCGCTCCTCGCTGGTGGCGAGGTCCGCCAAATCGCTCGCGTCGATCCGTAGGAGCGCCTGGGGATCAATCGAAGGATCCAGCGCTCCCTCGAGGAACGCCTCCAGCTGATCGGCTTCCGACCGAAGCGCTGCAAGTTTTGCGGTCTTGGCCTCAGTTGAGGCGGCTTGGGCTTCGGCTTCCCGACGTCGACTCTCGTGCTTCGAAAGAATCTCCGCGCGCCTCTCGGGCGAAAGCGCCAGAAAGGCCGCCCTCGCTTCGACGAGCTCCCGGTGGGCGTCCTCGAGCGGGTCTCCGGTCCGCGTCGGTTGGCGGGAAGATCGCTTGCGGCCCGTTCTGTTCTGGCTCGGCTTCCGGTCCCGTCCGACTTCGCGCAGTAGCAATTCTAGCTCTGCGCCTGCTCCCTCCGATCCGAGGTCGATTGTGAACAGGGCGTTCGGATCGACAGCGACGTCCAGTCGTCCCTCCCTCAGTTCTCGGATTTGCCTCGTCTGGTCACGCAGCTGCTCGATGGCGAGCGCTTCGACGTCGGGCGCCGCGAGCGTGCCCGAGGGAACGCCGGCGTCCAGCGGTGGGGCGTCACCGACCGCGGTTGCAGCGAAGCACCACACGGCCATAGCCATGCCAATTGCCAGTCGATATTTGCTAGCTATCACGGTTACTCAAGCGAGGCGCTGTAAGAAGTGGTCCACCCGGGCTCGTGAACGCTGAATACAGCACTTCGCTATGCGTGCGCCACCCGCTTCGTACACGAGACAGGGTCGATCGTGTTTGTTCTCTGAATCACTTGGCGGGCGGCTTAGAAAGTAGACCGTACTGCGATAGTTGTTGGCTTTGTTGATGAGCGGCGCGCTCATCTTCGGTTGTGGGGAAGGGAGCGACGGCGATGCGGGCTCAGGCGGCTCGGGCGGAGTCGGGGGTACCGCGGGCGTAGGCGGAGCCGGCGGCGCACCCCCCGCAGAAACGAGCCGGGCCTATGTCGTCGTGTTGCCTATCCCGCCCTGCGAAAAAGGCACCGCATCGACTACATGGTTACGCTGACTCGCAGCGGCGCAGATCGCAGCAGGGCGAACGGCCAGATCGAAGCCTGCAACGGCTTTCTCTTGCGCGATGTCCGCCCCGCGATGGATGAGGTGGTGGTCGATGTGTTTGTGTCTGCCGCCACTCCTTGTGAGCAAGGCGTGCCGTCCGACTACACGATCGACCTGTTCCTCAATGGAGCGACCGATCCCGTCGTCGTGACTGGTGACTTCGGGGAGTGCGCGGGCGGAATCGATTCCCAACGCAATACGATCACATGTCCAAACGACGGAGAATCGATGCCCTATTCGATCACGATCGGAGAGGGCATCGACTGGGAAGTCAGCGTCAACGGCACCTGGGAAACGTGCGGCGGGTTCCTCCTAAGGTGAGAACTCAGATGGGTAGTTGCGCTCGGAGACTCTGAATTGCCGGGCTATTGGGCGTCATGTCGACTTGTTGGATGCCCAAAGGGCCGTTTGTGGATACCATCCCCGTCGCCAAGCGCGTAACGCCCGCGCCACACCCGTTTCTTAGGAGAGTTCCATGCCATTTCGTAGCCTAGTTCTTGTCGCCGTCGTCCTTTCCTTTCCAATCGCGCTCGCCGGGATCGGCTGCAGCACCAGCTCTTCGTCCGGTGGTTCCGGTGGTTCCGGCGGAAGTGGTGGCAGCGGTGTGCCGAAATCGTGCCCCGAGGCGGCGTCCGACGGTGTTCGCGAGTGCATCGGCCTCGTCAACGACGCCTGGGCGACCTGCTACGGTGACAACGACGCACCGTGCGCGTCCGACGACGCGAATGTCGGCGCGGCACTTGCCCAGCTTCAAACCGAGATCGAACAATCCTGCAGCGACGACGAGTTTCTTTCCTTGTCGGTCGATGCGCTCGTCGGGCGCCTCCAGAACTCCTGTCGCTCGGAAGCAGACTCGATTGCGTGGCGTACCTACGGCGGTCCACAAGGCGCGGTCTATCCGTCCGCGACCAATGGTGAGAAGAGTTGCCTGAGCGGCGCCCACGAGGCCGCGTCGGCCATGGTCGATGGCGCGCTCACCGCGATCGGCGACTGCCTGACCGGTGGGAGCTGTGACGCAGCAACGGTCGATGCGGAGCGGCAGTCACTCGCCGCCGCGGCGGTCGCCGAGGTCGAGGGCGCCTGTGGGGACACGTCGCTCGAAGAAGTGATTGCCGTCAACCCGCAGATCTACATCGACCGAGCCGTACGCCAGGTCGACTGCATCGCGGCGACGTCGCACGACCAGACCAGCCCGCTTACCCTCGGCTGCGGGCCCTCGAACACCGACTTCGAAGCGTCGCGAGGCGAATGGAAGCAGATCGTCGTCGA
>CAYZDM010000561.1:0-2512 GCA_964476875.1 uncultured Sandaracinaceae bacterium
CGTCCCATCTCCTGTCCGTAGATCACGATCAGACAACCGCTATCGCTTCCGGGTACCGGCGTGCGCGCCTCCGCGACCTCCGTCAGGACGGTTTGGCTGGCGCTCGTGCTCTGGTCTTTGAACGACACTCATCCAATATACCGCGGCCTGGCGGATGGCGGTAAATCACCGACAGGTCGTTGCAGTCACAGTGGACTGATGGGTTTATTGACCTCCAGGAGAGGGTTCTCTAGCGTAAGCGCGTGCGCGACGTAATTTCTCACTCCTGGCTGTGGGGGCTGGCGAGCCTCGCCCTAGTCCTCGGAACGCCTTTGGCACTGACGGCGAGCCCACCGTCGGCTCATCGGACTTCCACAAACGTTGCCCGGGTGGTGATGCCCCCGTTTGCGGATATCGACATCTCGAACGCTGAGGCTCGGAGCGAAGGCTGGGTCGTGCCGCGACGCGACGGAACGAGCGCGGTCCTCACCGTGGACCACGACCTTCAATCTCACATTCGTGATCTATTCGCCCGCTACGACGTGCCAGGTGGCGGCTTGGTCGCCATCGATCCCAAGAGCGGGCAAGTGCTGGCTTACGTGGGCTACGAAGCGGGGAAGGGCGATAGCCCTCGCATGGTGACCGACCCCGGCCCCCCCGCCGCGTCTGTGTTCAAGATCATCACAGCGTCTGCGCTGCTGGACGCCGGCGTCAAGAGTTCGACGTCCGTCTGTTACGGCGGCGGGATGCGTGGTCTCGAGGCTGCCGACCTCGTCGATAGCCCCAAGCGTGATCGCTGGTGCGCCACCATGGCCGACGCGCTTGGCTATTCGATCAACGCGGTGTTCGCGAAGCTTGCGGATCGATACATCGATGAAGCGCGCATGACGCAGTACGCGTCGGCGTTCGGTTTCGGTCAGCGACTCCCGTTCGATTTGCCGACGTCACCGAGTCCGTTCGACGTGCCCGACAACAGGTTGGAGCGCGCGAGGATGGCTGCCGGTTTCTGGCACAGTCAGATGTCCCCGCTACACGGTGCACTCGTCGCCTCGACGATCGCGAACGATGGCAAGATGCCCTACGCGGCGCTGGTGGAACGCATCGAAAGCCGTACAGGGGAAACGCTGTACGAGCACACTCCCCGCACGTTCCGCCAGGTCTTGCCCCGACACACCGCCCAACTCGCGGGCGAAATGATGACCCGCACGGTGACCAAGGGAACCGCGAAGAAGGCATTCTGGGACCAGAAGGGCCGCCCGTTTCTGCCAGGCATCAGCGTGGCCGGCAAGACCGGGACACTAAGTCGCTACAACCCGCACCGAACCTACAACTGGTGGGTAGGCTACGCTCCGGTCGACGATCCCAAGATCGCCGTTGCCGCCCTGGTCGTCAACGAGCCGAAATGGCGAATCAAGGCCAGCTACGTAGCCCGCGAAGCCCTCCGGAAATACCTGGTCCACTAAAAGGGGACTGTCCCCTTTTCTCGGGGGTTCATTTTGGTGGGGTCGGGGTTTGATGCGTTGCGGTGTGGGGACGCACTGACTAGGGTGCGCGCGGTTCACTACCCAAGAAAGGCAAGCTCAATGTTCCATCGCATCCGAGTCATGGCGTTCACCGCCCTGACCGCCATCGCTTTGCTAGCTTCCTCCGCAGTCACTGCGCAGGCGCCGGTCCTCAACCGTGTCATCAAGACCGGCACGCTTCGAGTCGGGATGTCCGCGGACCAGCCGCCTCTCAACGTCAAGAGCAAGTCTGGCCAGATGATCGGGCTCGAAGTAGACCTTGCCAACGGCCTTGCCTACGCCTTGGGCTTCGAGATCGAAATTGTCCAGAAGCCGTTCGGCCAACTGTTGGGCGCGCTGAAGAAGGGCAAAGTCGACATGGTCATCTCCGGCGTCGACATCACTGCTGCGCGCACGAAGGATTTTCTGTTCGTCGGTCCGTATCTGCTCTCCGGTAAGTCGCTCGTCACCACATCGAGGGCGCTGGCGGATGCGGAGACCGTAGACGACATCAATACACCAGGCGTGAGCTTCGTCGCGCTGAAGAACTCCACCAGCGAGGCTTTCGTCAAGAAGCACCTCCCGAAAGCCAAGCTCATCGGCGTCGATGACTACGAGAAGGGTGTAGCGATGGTCATCGACGGCAAGGCGAGCGCCATGATCGCCGACATGCCGGCATGCGCCCTTGCGGTCCTGCGCAACCCCGACGCCGGTTTAGTCACCTTGGCCGAACCACTGTCCGTCGAGCCGATGGGAATCGCAGTGTCCGCCAAGGACGCTCGCTTCTACAACTTGATCGACAACTACATCGAAGCGATCGAAGCCACGGGGATTCTTTCGGCACTTCGGCAGAAGTGGTTCGAGGATCCAAGCTGGCTCGAAGAGCTCCCGTAGCAACTGCGCATCTTCGTCCGCGTCAATCCACGACGCGGGCGACCAATGCGCCGCGCTCCGATTGCGGCGTTCAGTCTTTGTTCCGGACGATGAAGGTGTTCATGCCTTCTTCTCGTTCGAAGGTCGTTCGGTAGTTC
>CAYZDM010000562.1:0-2504 GCA_964476875.1 uncultured Sandaracinaceae bacterium
AGGCGTTCTCCCCGCTCATCGAAGATGTGGCCGAAGACGCCGGCGTACCAGCCTCGTTCGTTCGCGCGATCGCACGGGAAGAGAGCTCCTTCGACCCCGAGGTCGTGTCCTGGGCCAAGGCGTACGGCCTAGTCCAACTGATCATGCCGACCGCAAAGCGCTTCGCCAGCGAGGTCGGCGAAAGGGCCACGCCGCGCACTCTGAAGAAGCCTTCGGTCAATCTGAAGATCGGCGCGCGCTACATGGCGTGGCTTTGGGATCGCCTGAACGAGAACCCCGCGCTCGTCCCGTCGGCCTACAACGCCGGTGAAGGGGCCGTCCGAAGGTGGCTAGAAGAGGACTCCGCTCGACCGCTCGATGTCTTCATCGAAGAGATTCCCTACGACGAAACACGGCGCTACACGCGGCGCGTACTGCAGACCTATGGCGTCTACCAGTGGCTCGCCGACGAGCAGCTCCCGGAGCTCCGCGCAAAACTTCCTGGCTCCAACGGGCCCCAGCTTTTCAGCGCGCTCTAGCGCGACGAGCTACGCCACGACTTTCGGCAAGAGCGAGCCGAACGCGATCGCCTTGTTGATGTCGCCGTCGACACGAAGCTTCCCCTGCACGAATGCGATCTGTGGGTCCAGATTGCCGCGGAGAATCTCGGCAAGGTGCGAGTCCTGAATCGTCAAGGTCGCGTCTGCCGGCTTGCCGTTGCCTTCAGTCACGCTCCGTTCTTCGAGGTCGATCCTCCAGCTCTTCTGATCCGCGCCAGTGATCTTCAGTTGGAACGTGCCTTCGCCGAGGGAACGGTCGGCAGGTGCGTGCTCGAGCGTCGAGCGCATCTGATCGACGAACGCGGAGGTCATCTCGGCCATCGCCTGGCGGCTGGCCTCATCGATCGGCGCGTCGTCCTTTTTCTGCGGAAGCACCAGGGCTTCGAGTTCGTTCGCAGACTCGCGAATGTAGCGAGTGAATAGGTCGAGGTCTGGCATCACCGCGGGGGAGGACGTTGGGCTGATCGAGAGTACGCCGTTGTAGCTCAGCACCGTGATCAGCAGCCCCATTCCGTCGACCAAAGGTGCCATTCCCATGGTCGCCAAGAGTTTGTGACCGGCCATGTACATGTCGACCTGCGGCCCCGGGACGTTGGTGATCACCACATTGAACACCGGGTTGTGCCTCTCCGCCAGATGGAAGCGGGAGTAGAGACGGAGTACTCGGTTCGCAAGACCGAACGGAATGAAGTCCCAGAGGTCGACGAACGCGCGCGTCGCACCTGCCTTCTCGAACGCCTTCCCGCTCTGGGTGTGATGATTGATGATTTTGAGGCGTTCGAGCGGATCGGCGACGTTCGTCGCGATGTCGAGGAACATCGCAGACACCTTGTTGCCCATCTTGCCGTGCTCGTCCGCACCGCGGGTCGAGACAGGAAGCATCGCAATCAACGGCTTATCAGGAAGCTGACCCTTCTCGTCGAGGTAACGTCGAAGCGCCCCCGCACAAATAGCCACGACGACATCGTTCAGCGTGCAGCCGGTAATCTTTCGAATCGCTTTGACGCGATCGAGCTCGAGCAGAGCGGTGTTCCAGATCCGTTGCCCCGTCACGGTACGATTGATCGGCGTGTGGGGTGCCGTCATGGGCACGGGCGGCGCCTCGACGCCCTTGCCGCGAACTTTGGCTGCCGCCCGAAGAGCGTCACCAACCTCGCCCGCAACGCGCTTGATCTCCGTGGGCTTGCCCATGATTTTGCGCGCGGTGTGCGACAGGACCTCGAGCTCGTTCGGAACCGGCGGAATCGCCTTGGGCGGGGGCAAACTAAACCTACGGGGCTCCTTGGTCACATCGAGGAGGACCCCCATCATGTCAGACCCCGACACACCATCGATGGCAGAGTGGTGAACCTTGTTGATCACGGCCACCGACCCCGGGGGCACCTGCGGAATGGAGTCGAGGCCCTCGACGAATGTCATCTCCCAAAGAGGCCGTGTCCGATCGAGAGGCACACCGAAGATCCGCGCGGCAAGCCCACGAAGCTCTTTCCAATTCCCCGGACTCGGAAGCGCGACATGCTGCAAGTGCATCTCGAGATTGAAGGCGGGATCCTCGATCCAGTATGGCTTTCCGATGCCGAATGGCACCATCACGAGCCGTTGGACCAAGCGCGGCACGAGATGGACACGCGTGGCCATCGTCTGCCGAAAGCTGGCGAAGTCCATCGAGCCCTCGAACACCAGCACACTCCCCACGTGCATCGGCTGATGCGCGTCTTCGAGGTAGAGAAAGGAGGAATCGAGGCCGGAGAGTGGTTGCATCAGACGAGTAGCCTACACCCGGAGCAGGGCGGATCTCCAGCGCTTCTCAAGATGGGTCAAAAGTGCGGTCGAGGTCCTTCAAAAGGCGCTTTTGCTCGCGAGAGAGCTTCTTCGGCACCTCGACTTCGACCACGCAGATCAGATCGCCTCGGCCGCGTCCATTGAGGCGCGGTACCCCGGCGCCGCGAATCAGGATGGTCTCGC
>CAYZDM010000563.1:0-2502 GCA_964476875.1 uncultured Sandaracinaceae bacterium
AGCACGAGCATCGAGCAATGGGTGAACCTCACGTTTGCTCCCGAGTCGGAGCGCCTCTGGGAGCGCCACCAGATTTTCGAGGCGGACAACATCTTCAACATGTCGCCGGTCGCGCCGTTCAAGAAACGCGAAATCTGCATGACCTGGACGCTACCGCAGTACTCGCAACTGATGTCGCTCAGCTCCCACATGCATGCTCGTGGTGAGCTGTTCCGGATTTGGCTACCGCCGAACCAGCCATGCGTCGGCACGGCAAACTGCGAGCCGGCCGACCGCCCCGTAGATTACGAAAACCGGCTCTACGACGATCCGATTTCCACCTATTATGACCCGCCCAACGACTACTCCTCGGTCACACCGGCCGAACGGACGTTCAAGGCCTGCGCCGTCTATGACAATGGCGCCGACGACTCACTAGAGGTGAAGCGCGAGTCGACGAAGCCCAACACCCCGACGTGTAGCTTCTTCCTGGCGTCCTGCGGTTGCGACGCCTCGGACCGCGCTTGCCTCGGTGGCGACAATGAAGGCGCGGCCTGCGACGGTGACGACTCTGTCTGCACCGGTGGCGGTGTCTGTGACGCCTGTCCTCTGCTCGGTGGCGTGACCACCGACGACGAGATGTTCATCCCCCTGGGATCGTATTACGTAGAAGACCGCTGAGTTAGACCGCCAACCCGTTTTTGGAGTGACCATGAAACCCGTACATTTCTTGATCGCAGCCTTTGCTGCGTCGTTCGTCGCCGCATGTGGATCCAGCGCCGACGGTACCGGCGGCGAGGGCGCTAAATGCGACGCCGAAAGCACCTTCGCCCAGGTGCAGCAACAGATTTTCGAGGGTCAAGGTTGCGCCGCCTCCACCTGCCATGGCGAGCAGAAGCAGGGTGGCCTCGATCTCCGATCCGAGAGTGCGTACGCCAGCCTCATCAACGTGACCGCGACCTCGAGCACGCTCGTTCGCGTGTTTCCAGGCGAGCAGGACCTCAGCGTTCTGTACCAAAAGGTGGCGGCCAAGGCCGAGGGCTTCGAGCTGAGCACGTTCGGCATTTCGGGGGGCGCGATGCCGACCGGTGACGGCGTGTTGAGCGACGACGATCTGAATCTGCTTCGCGAGTGGATTCGCGGTGGTGCTCCAGAGACTGGCATTGTCGCCGGCTCTCAGGAGTTCGCGAGCTGTGAGCTCGATGGCGACGTGGCCCCGAACAAGATTCAGCCGCTCGATCCGCCCGCGGTCGAGGAAGGCGTTCAGTTCTATTCGGGCGGCTGGGGTGTTGCGGCCGAGGGTGAGGGCGAAGTCTGCTTCGTCACCTACTACGACTACTCCGACACCGTCCCCGATGATTTTGTCGTTCCTTGCACGGTCGAGTTCGGTGGCCCGGAGCACGACTGCTTCGTCTACGACAAAGTGTTGCTCGCCCAGGACGGACAATCGCATCACAGCATCGCCGATTTCTACATTCCGCCAGTGGACAAGCAGAACCACTACGATCCGATGGATCCTTCCTGGAAGAACTGGACTTGCAACGGCGGCGAGAAGAACGGACAGAGTTGCACGCCCGGAGCCGACGAATGCGGAGCGCGGAGCCAATGTGGAACCGAGCCGCTCACCAGCATCGCCTGTATTGCCTATTCGAACGCACCACCCGAGATGGGCACGATTGGCGGCCTCTTCGGAACAGCCGACGTCCGACAGCAGATCGTGGTTGCGCAGGAGTCGACGTTCCGAGAAGCCTACCCGGACGGGGTGTACGCGCTGGCGCCGGTCAAGGGCTTCCTCGTGTGGGACAGCCACGCCTTCAACCCCACCAAGGTCGACACCACGATCGAGCAATGGATGAACATGACGTTCGCGTCCCCGGACAACTTGGTCTATCTGCGTCGCAACATCTTCGATGCCGACGACATCTTCGGCATGGGCACGATCGAGGCGTACACGTCGAAGGAGGAGTGCTCGACCTGGACGATTCCCCAGTACGGGCAACTGCTCACGCTGAGCACGCACACACACCGCTTCGGCAAGGACTTCCGGGTCTGGTACCCGCCCCACGCGCCGTGTGAAGCAGGCCCGGACTGCGTCGCTCCAGAGGGTGATCCCGACTACCGAAGTTTTGACTACGCCGACCCGCTCTATCAGCGCTTCACCGGAGACGAGATTCTCTCCTTCGATAGCGCTGACGTCGAGTCGCGAACGTTCAAGTACTGTTCCCTCTGGGACAATGGCGAGACCATCCCCTCGGAGGTTCGTCGAAATTCGATCAAGCCAGACGCGGAGACCTGTGACTTCGTCGACGTGTTTGCGCCGCTCGCGCAAATGGGCGGCCTCGGTGTCACGACCTGCGGCTGCGAGCCGGAAGAGCGCTCGTGCTTTGGTGGACCTGACGAAGGCCTGGCGTGCAATGGCGACGACTCGGTGTGCGGGGAAGGCGGCACTTGCGACGCCTGCCCAGCCGGCGGCGGAATCACGACCGAGGAGGAGATGTTCATCCTTCTGGGCTCGTACTACGT
>CAYZDM010000564.1:0-2502 GCA_964476875.1 uncultured Sandaracinaceae bacterium
TCAGCCCACCTAGGAATTAACCCCTACTAAAAGGGGACTGTCCCCTTTTAGGTGGTTTGGCGGGCTTGTTTTTCTCGGCGGCTGTCTATGAAGCCTTCGATGAGGATCAGGACTACGCCGATGGTGATCCAGGCGTCGGCAACGTTGAAGGTCGGGTAGGCCCAGGTGTCGTTGAGGTGGAAGCGGACGAAGTCCACCACGTAGCCCAGACGCACGCGGTCGACGAAGTTGCCGATCGCGCCGGAGACGATCATCGGAACACTGATGGCGAACAGGGTGCCGCCGCGGCCTGTGATGAACATCCAAAGAAGCAGCACGACCGCACCGGCGGCAGCCACGTAGAAGACGCCCTTACGGACCAGCGACGGCATGTCGCGCATGAAGCCGAACGCGGCCCCGCAGTTCTCGGCATATCGGAACTCGAGGTAGCCGTCGATCAGCACCACAGGGGGTCGCTGGGATCGCTGGGTTTCAATCCGTCCGTATTCGTTCGGCTCGCAGACCGGGTCGGCGGCTATTGGTGACGGCTGAGACAGCCGATCCAGCGCCCAGTGCTTGGTGCCGAGGTCCATCAAGGTGAGCAGGGCAATGGCGGCCAGGCACAGCAGGAGGGCTTTCTTGGAGCGGTGTGTTCGAGTCACGGCCGGCGACTCTAACAGTTGGATTTCGCAGGTCAAATCACTAGAAAACCGAAGCATGACAGGCCGTGACACATTTTCGCCCCAGCCCACTCTCAGCAGAAAACATCACAATTACAAATGTTTACAAAATTGTGACACAAAACGCGTTGCCGATGTATCACGGCGTGTTACAAATTTCCCATGAGTGAGGGCGAGGACAAGAAGAGCCGCAAGGAGGCACGCAAGGAGCGGGTGTTGCACACGCGTGTCCCGGCTGTTCTTGAGCAGGAGCTCAAGCGGGTCGCCAATGCCTGGCGGGTCCCGGTTTCCAACGTGGTTCGGGCGCTCCTCGAGGATGCGCTCGACACCCTGGATGTCGTAGGGGCCAAGGCTGAGGGCGAACTACGTGAGGTCGCGGAGCTACTGGCCTCCGAGCGAAACCGGTTCCGGCGCAAGTCGACGGAGCAACTGAGCAAGATTCCTGGCGTCGCTGACGTCAGTGAGAGCCGGGCCCCCGAGGAAAAGGCAGGCCCCGAATCGTCCGCCGATCCGTTCGCGGGCGCCGTGGGTGTGACGCCCATCACGCTCGTTCACGACGCCGTCTGTGCCGTCACCGGAGAGGCGCTAGCCGCCGGATCAGAGGCCTGCATGGTCTTGTTCACCGACCCCAGTCGCACACTGATCACGGGCAAGGACGCCTTGCCCCAAGCATCGACACCCCAACAGGAGAAGCCTGATGACTGACCAAGAAAAGATCCAATCCACCATTGAAGAGAACGTCAACGCCGCTGTCGACCAGGTCACCAAGACCGCGGAGAACGTCACCACCCTGGGCCGCAAGGTCACGAGCCTGTGGCTGGGGGTCTCGCGCACTGCGATCGACGCCGCTGCCAGTACCCTCAGCACGACTTCGGAGATGATCAGCAGCATCGCCGAGTCGATGGGCGAGCTCTCGGACCGCGTCGACGGCGCCAACAAAGATGCCTGATCCCATAGTCGACGGGTTGGTGTTCGCGGCCTGCCACCACCGCCGCCTCGCCAACTCGTCGACTGTTCCCTATCGCGGCTTCGCTGGACCGTGGGAGAGCCGGCGCCCTTCCCGCAAGTGTCGGAAGGCGTTGATGCCCCAGCGCGTCACGAAATAGAGAGGAAGCGCGGCGAGCAGGCCGCACACGAGTCCGCCCACCCAAAGCTCCCCGCCCGTGGTGGCTAAGAGCCTGCCGGCGTCGCTCCAGAACTCTGCTTCGAGCAAACGTTCGGCCCCGCTATTCTTGAGTGCCCGGCCGGTTTCTCCCATCCAAATTTTGATCGTGGCGGGGGTCACGTGCGTCTCCGGCTGTAGCACCGCCGCTCCCATCGACCAGGTCGTGTAGTACAGCGGCACTGCGGTGAACGGGTTGCTGATGAACAGGATCGGAATGCCGGATACCTTGTTCGCGCCCAGGAGTGTCGCCACCAGTAGATAGAAGACGATCTGCAGTCCGAGGGTCGGGGTGAACGCGATCATCGTGCCGATGAATACGCCCCAGGCTATTCGGTGTGGGGTGTCGTCGAGGTGCAATATGTTGTGGAAGACGATCTGCTGAAGACGCCGCCACAGGTCTATGGGCGTCATTCCTGGTCACCCCACCCGCCGCCGCCAGGCGTCTCGACGCGCAACACGTCGCCAGGCGCGACCTCAACGGTGACGCGATGTGCGAGCTGTTTGCCGTTGAGAAGGTTCATGCCTCGAGCCCCTGGACCGCCGCCGCGCATACCATAAGGCGGGGTGACACGCCGCTCGGAGATGACCGAAACCCGCATCGCCGCAAGGAATTCGAACTCCCGAATCAGGCCGTCGCCCCCTGCATGAGCTCCTGCACCACCCGAGCCACGTCGGAGC
>CAYZDM010000565.1:0-2502 GCA_964476875.1 uncultured Sandaracinaceae bacterium
ACCGACCATGATGATGTCGGGGTCCTGACGAAGGAATGACCTGAGCGAAGCGGCGAAGTTCAAGCCGATGTCCTCGTGCATCTGCACCTGATTGATGCCCATGAGGTTGAACTCGATCGGGTCCTCGGCCGTGTTGATGTTCGTCCCGACTTCGTTCAGATCCGACATGGCGGAGTAGAGCGTCGTCGTCTTACCGGAACCAGTGGGGCCCGTGACCAGAACCATGCCGTACGGCTGATGAATGGCGTCGCGAAAGTCTGACAGCGGTTTCTGCTCGAAACCGAGCTTCGTCATATCGAGCTGCAGATTCGATTTGTCGAGAAGACGAAGGACGATTTTCTCGCCCCAAAGCGTTGGGACGGAGGAGACACGATAGTCCATCTCGCGGCCCTTACCGAGCTTGAGCTTGATGCGCCCATCCTGCGGCAGACGGCGTTCGGCGATGTCCAACGAGGACATGATCTTCAGACGCGATGCGATGGCGTTCTTGAGCTTGATCGGCGGTGTCATCTCCTCGTGGAGCACACCGTCAACGCGGTAGCGAACTCGAAGTACGCGTTCATAGGGCTCGACGTGAATGTCGGACGCGCCCTGTTTGATAGCGTTCAGAAGGATCGCGTTGCAAAGGCGAACGACCGGTGCGTCTTCACTAGCCCGCTCCAAGTCGAGGAGATTTTCGTCCTCTTCGCTGGTCGCAACTTCGATCTCCGACTCGTCGAAGCCCTCCATGATGTCGTCGTAGGAAATCTCCGGCTGCGCATAGGCCTTCTCGAGCGCAGCCAGGATCGCACTTTCCGACGACACAACCGGCTCCACGTTGTAGCCGGTGAGGAACTTCACATCGTCGATCGCGTTGAGATTCGACGGGTCCGCCATCGCGACGATGAGCGAGCTGCCGGCGCGCGACACCGGGATAATCTTGTGACGCTCGCAAACCTGCGGGCTGATCAGCTTCAGGATCTCGCGATCGATTTCGTACTCGGAGAGGTCGATCGACTGGACGCGGTACTGCTCGCTCAGAAAGTCCGTGATCTCCTGATCGGAAATCGCGCCAAGGCGAGCCAGCGCATACCCCAGACTGATGTTGTCGTCCTTTTGGTGCTTCTGCGCTTCGCGCAGCTGCTCGAGGCTGATTCTCTTCTCGCGGACGAGGAGCTCACCGAGTCTGTTTCTACTCATACCTGTATCATTCCCTAACGAAATCCAGCCTTAGTATATTTATTCACAAAAAATAGTCAGACTCAAGTTAAGTGGCTGTTATCGGGGCCAACGACGCCCGAGGGCACAATCGGGGAGCCAAGTATGCGAGGTAGCTTACCTCTGAAAACGGGTATTTCCGAGATCCTTGATTTCCTGAGCATTTATGCGCGCTTTCGGGGTTTTGAGTTCGTGTTGGCTTGCCGCTGAGCGGCCGCCGCGGTACCGAGCGGGGGTGGCCAAGCCGAAGAAGCAAATCACCGCAGCCCCCAAGGATGCGGGCGAAGCCCTTGAGCAGATCGAGCAGCCCCGGATGAACTGGAAGGTGCTGGGCCTCATTGGCCTGGCGCTAGGGGTGGTTTGGTTAATCGCGGGCATTCTCCAGCCCACGATTGGCTACGTGGGCTTCATCGTGGCCGGGGTTCTCACCCTCGTCGCGCTGGGGTTTCTCATTTGGGTTTGGCGCCTGACGCGGAAGTCCGCCGACATCGCCGCCATCCTCAAGGGTGCGACCGACAAGGAAGGCCGCTTGGCCGCGCTCGAGCAGCTTCGCGCGCGGCAAACGCCTGGAGGCAAGGACGCGCTGAACGCCATTGCCCAAGCTCAGCTCGTCGCGCAGGAAGCGCCGGCAGAAGCCATTCGCATTCTCGAAGGGATCGACGTCAACAAGGCGCCGGCGATGGTTCAGGACGACGTCCGAGCCAATCTCGCCATGTTCTACTTGATGACCGGCCGCGCACGGGACGCGCGGGAGCTCGCAAACGAGATCCGCCTCGACCGTCAGCCGCAGGCCAAGGCCAAGGCCATGTACGCGGCCGTGGTAGCAGAGTCGTTTGCCCGTACCGGTGATCCGGAGGAAGCCCGCAAGCTCCTCGAGACCTACGACGCGCAAGACAAAGCGTTCGGACAGGTGTCCGGAATGCTTCTCCGCGCACAGGTCTACACATACACCGCGACGAAGAAGCGCGGCCGTGCCCGAACGGCGATGGAACAACTACTCGAAATCGATCCCAACATGGTGGCGGCGTTCGTCCAAAAGGGAACGCGACCGGAACTCAGCCGCCTCGCCAAGCAGGTGCTCGCGGGTGCCGGTGCACTGCCCAAACCAAAGATGCGTGTCCGCACGCGCTAAACATCGGTGACCTCCCGCACCTGGACCATCCGTGAAATCCTCGAATGGGCGACGAAGGACTTCGCCGGACGGGGCATCGAAAGCCCGCGGCTCGACGCTGAGCTCCTGGTTGCGAAGGCACTCGAAATCGACCGAGTAGGGCTCTACCTCGATTTGAACCGGCCGCTCGTGGA
>CAYZDM010000566.1:0-2494 GCA_964476875.1 uncultured Sandaracinaceae bacterium
GAGCTGTACGCGACGAGCTTCTTCAAATCGCGCTGCACCCAGGCGGCATACGCACCGTAGATGATCCCGACGACCCCAAGGCCTGCCAGCATTGGCCCAATCGTTTGACTGGCGACAGGGAAGAGCGGCATGGCTAAACGGATGAACCCGTAGATGCCAAGTTTCAGAAGAACCGCGGCCAGGATGACAGACCCACCGGTGGGCGCCTGGACGTGCGCATCAGGCAACCAGGTGTGGAAGGGAAACATGGGCACTTTGATCGCGAACGCCAACGCGAATGCGCTGAACAACAGATACTGCTGCGACGCCGGCAAGACCAAACTGGAAAGTTGCTGCAGATCGAAGGTGTAGTAACCCGCGAGCGTTTCGTAGCTCGAAACCACGTACAGAATGGCGACCAGCATCAACAAGCTGCCCACCATCGTGTACAGGAAGAACTTCACCGCGGCGTAAACGCGGTCCTTGCCGCCCCAGATCCCGATGATCAGGTACATGGGCACGAGCATCAGCTCCCAGAACACGTAAAACAGGAAGAGATCGAGGGCGACGAATGCGCCGAGCATGCCGAGCTCGAGGAGCAGGAACGACAGCGCGTACTCTTTGATGCGCGTCTTGATGGTTCCCCAGGATGCGTACAGCGCGATCGGTGACATCAGCGTCGTCAGCACTACGAGCCAAAGCGAGATCCCATCGACGCCTACTTTGTACGAAATCCCGAACGACTCGACCCAAGCCACGTGCTCGACGAGGCGGTATCCGGCCTGTGAGTAGTCCACGAAGATCAGACGAAGGCTGAGGACGAACTCGAGCAGCATGGCACCGATCGAGAAGCGCTTGATCACGGTGTCCCAGCCCCGAGGCAGTAGGAGGACGACCAACGCACTCACCGCGGGAACCACGAGGAGCCAAGTGAGAAAGTGCGTCGTCATCGGAGCACCTCGTCGGCTGGCTGCACCAGTGCCGCGTGGGTGGGCGTGTCGAATCCGAACGGAAGCGCGATCTCCTGGGTGTCGCGGCGTGTGTTCCCGAAGGCGTTTCGAACCTCGACGGTGGCTTCGATCAGCGGGCGGGCAAACACGCGTGCCGGGCCGAGGCGGCCATCCTTGCCCATCGGCAAGCGGATTTCTTTGCTGCCCGAAAGCTTGGTCTTGGCGTGGGCCTTGCGGAACACCAACATCTCTTCATGGAGTCGCACCTCAAAGCCGGTGTCACGCGGAGACAACAGCTCTGCGGGAATCACCGACTCAGTGGGGAGAGGCATCCACTCCTCAGTGACCTCGATGCGCTTCTCGACTCCGGAGTAGACGTTGCTCACGAACACCGCCACGCCACGCATGTCGTCATGCGCGTACTCGAACGTCGTCCCTGGTGCGCGTGCCCACTGCGTCTCGAACTCGCCGTCCGAGTTGGCATCCCAACGGTACTCGTACCCGAGACCCTCTGGCGTCGTCAGCTCGACTTGCGTGCCCTCGAAGGCCGCCTCGATGCGCGAGTGCGGCGTCCAAAACCACGCCAACACACCAGCGAACCCGATGACCATGACGGCGCCGTAATTCTGGACGACCCCGTTCTGAAGTCGTGCGAGGAGCTGACCGCTCTCCCGAACGTTGAAACTGGGCAGCTTCGTCATGAGGGCGTCGACGAAAGTCATATCGGCGCGGCCCACCACCGTGGCCACACGCTTGAGGGGGTTCACGATCGTCGCGGCGTAGAGCTCGTCGACGCGCCACTTGTCGAAGGCAAGCTGGTACAGGCGCGCGGGCATGTTGTCGGTCAGCGCGTCGGTGCTCTTGTTGCGGTACAGAACCCAGGCTGCCGTGATGCCCACCGCCATCGCACCAAAGGCGAGGCCTGACGCGAGATTTACGATGTGCATCTCCTCGGGGACAGCGTGGCCGGCAACGGAAGCTTCCATCCAGTGCCCCCACCAGCTGTACAGGTGCGTCCCCGTGATTGGCACGACGTGCGGAAGGCCGAGGAAGCCGACGACGAGCGCGCCGGTGCCGAGCACGACCAGTGGAATCGTCATGCTCCGAGGCGACTCGTGCGGATGCGCATCGTACGGATGGTCGCCCGATTGATCCGCGCTTCGATACTCGCCTGTGAAGGTCAGGAAGTAGAGGCGGAACATGTAGAAAGCCGTCATCACCGCGGCGATCGTCAATCCGATCAAGGTGAACCAGCCGACCGCCGTCATAAGCGCGGCATCGGGACGGTAAATCTGCGCGGCCGCACCGAGGAGGATCTCGTCTTTGGAGAAGAACCCACTGGTGAGCGGGAACCCCGCGATCGCCAGGCAACTCGCGAGGAAGGTCCACCGGGTGATCGGCATGATCTTCCGAAGCCCACCCAGCTTGAAGATGTCGGCGTCCCCGTGGGCATGGACCGCGTGCATCACGGAGCCCGCACCAAGGAACAAGCAGGCTTTGAAGAAGGCGTGGGTAAACACGTGGAAGAAGCCAGCAGCGAACGCGCCGACGCCCACCGCCGCAAA
>CAYZDM010000567.1:0-2491 GCA_964476875.1 uncultured Sandaracinaceae bacterium
GCAACCGGAGACATAGATGCAACCCCTCGGCCGCCCATGGATCCGTCAGAAGCAGTGCCGGGGGCGGGACTCGAACCCGCACGTGTCACCACGGGCGATTTTAAGTCGCCTGCGTCTGCCATTCCGCCACCCCGGCAATGCGGGGAGCATCGCGTTAATGAACCAGCTCGTCCACTCGTCGCGGCATCTGCGGGCCGGGACGCTCGGGGCCGGTGTCTACGATGCGATTCTTGCTGTCGACGAGAACTACCTTGGGCTCGTGCGCCCGCGCGTCTTCGTCACTCATGTCGCCAAAGGTCGCGATGATGGCGAGGTCACCGGGGCTCATGTGATGTGCTGCCGCACCATTGACGCAAATCACCCCGGAACCGCGCGGACCTTCGAGAGCGTAGGTCGCTAAACGGGTACCCTGTGTCACGTTCCAAATCTGGACTTCTTCGTGCTCGAGAATGCCAGCGGCATCGAGCAGGTTCGCGTCGATCGTCACACTGCCCTCGTAGTCGAGGTCGGCGTGGGTAATCGTAGCTCGGTGAATCTTTCCGAGGAACATTCGTCGGCGCATGTTGAACCTCCGTAGCGTCCCGAAGTGGGTACGCTCAGATGTATTGAGAACTTAGCCTTGGACCAGCTGGCTCGCAACCGATCGAATCAACTGCGATCCCAAGTCTGAAACTTCAATAATTTCAGGTGGAAGGCGCCGCAATGAATTCGAGACCGAGAAGGTATCCGTCCGGCATCGAACGCGACCACACCACCTTCGCGTGCTCGACCGTCGAGTGCTCGGGGGCGGTCTGGACTCGAAGGGTGCAGACGTGGTTCACCGGGACAGCAGCGTCGACCGCAATGCGAAGGCCACCGACGCTGGCGTTGATGGCCAACCCCGAACCGCGTGTGGGCGAAAGGAGCTCGATCTCCGCATCGAGAGCCCATCGACGAAACTGCCGCCGCGCGCCGCGATGGACCGCCACGTCGGCGCCACCCTTTGGTAAGATCGAAGCGAGTCTGTCTACAACGGGTGTCAAAGCACCGCGGAATGTATCGAAGCGGAGCGTCGTTGGCTAGCGTTTTCTGCCGAAGTTCACGGCAAAACGATCGATGTCCGACCCTTCCGGAGGAGTCACCCCACTCAATTGTTTGGTCGCACACCAAAGCAGGCGGAGCGCAAGCGAGTGACGTGTTCGGCAAGACACTCGACCGCAGCAGAGACACGGGTACCGTACCAGAACAGATCTTTCCCATCGACGAACTCGACGACAATCTTTTGCGCCGCGTCGAGGTCGCCGAAGCTCGACGCATCCTCAGCGGCGAACGCATACGGCTCGTCCGGCAAGAGCACTGCGCGAGCGCCTCGTTGAATCACTTCTTCCAAGCGAATTCTTGGATATCGTGTGTCCCGGTCCTCGACCCGTTCCTCGCTCCAGGGGCTGCGTTTTCCAAGGTCTGCTGCCAGAGGGTACAGACGTGATCGTCCCGCGAATACGTTGTGCGCACCACAGACTCTGAGGATGTCACTTGCGTAAGCGCCACCGTCGAACGTCATCCACGGGTCTTTCCAGATCGGAACGAAGACGGGAAGCGCTACCTCGTCGGCGGTTCGTCCACGGCGCGCAACCGCTTCACGGCAGGCAGCGACAGGACCGGCGGTCGCGGGATCCACGCCCAGTAAGACGCAGAGTGATTCGAGATAGGCCAAGGATGCATCGACGGTACAGGGAAAGCTCACATGCACAGTCAACCCTGCTGCGATGAGTGCCTGCACCTGCGGCCGGCTGTTCTCCTCCTTGTTGGCGAGCACGAGGTCCGGGCGCGCCGCTTTGACCGCCTCCACGTCAAAGCCCTTGGTCCCGCCAACCGATTCGATACCATCGATGCTGCCGGTGGGTTCAACGCAGTACTCCGTCCTTCCGACGAGTCGCCCCACCCCCACGAGGTCCGCCACCGACACTGTCTCGCTCGGCACGAGGGACACCACGCGGGTCGCCGGACGCTCGAGTTCTACCTGCCGGTCAATTGCGTCGATTACTCTGATCATGGGAACATCGGCGGCGGATTTGCACCCTTCCGGTCGAGGGTGGTAGGTTGCTCGACCCGAAGCGTATGCTTTCTATTAGTGGGTTGGAGGACACGCTGACAATTCAGGACATTCAGCAGGCACTTTCGGACGCCGGCGTCGAGATTTACCGGACTGACGATCGGGAACTCCAGATCGCAGAACGGGTTCGCCTCCACATCATGGATTCCGGAGTTCGTGTCGTCCTCAACGGCGGACTCGTGGTGCAGTTTACTGCACGAACGCAGCGTTCCGACGCCCCTTCCGCCCATGCAGAGCACCTGTTTCGACGCGTTCGCGAAGAGGTGGGTGAAGCAGCGGCCAACCGCGGGTACGAGGAGTCCAACGCCGAAATCGTCGAGGTCAAGGACCCGGTCGATGAAGCGCGCGTCCTCGACGTATGGCACGAGGTCACCTACCGCAAGGCTCTGACGGCAGCGG
>CAYZDM010000568.1:0-2488 GCA_964476875.1 uncultured Sandaracinaceae bacterium
CGGTGTCCAAGTCCGGGTATTTGCCGGTTCCCGTCAACAGTCGTGAACGGAATTCGAACTGGCCGATCTTCAGGACATCTTCGGACACCTAACCGCCTCCTACGAAATGAACCACCTCGACCCGGTCGCCATCGCTGAGCGCGGTGCTCTCGTGCTGTGCACGCGGCACGACCTCTTCATTGCGCTCGACCGCGACTAGCCCATCGGCCAGACCGAGAGAGGTCAATAGCTGCTTCACCGTCGTACTTTGCCCGACTTGCTTTTCTTCGCCGTTGACCACGAGTCGCATCGGCCGTGAGAGTAGGGCGGCCCCAGCAACGCTGCAAGCGGGTTCGACGATGTGCGCACACCCCGCCGGATGATAGGCTCGGACGCGTGAAGCGAATCGTTCAGGGAGACAATCTGGAAGTCATCGAGACTCTTCCACACGAACTCGCTCGGCTGATCTACATCGATCCACCGTTCAACACGGGTCGGCAACAGTCGCGCCAACGGATGCAAGTGACAGCGGCCGAAGACGGCGTGCGACGAGGGTTCGGAGGGCGACGCTACGACGTGGAGCGTGTCGACAGCCCGACCTACGAGGACGACTTCGACGCATACCTTCCGTTTCTGATGGCGCGAATCGAGGCCGCACTTCCTTGCCTGACGCCCGACGGTTCACTGTTCGTGCATCTCGATTACCGGGAGGTGCACTACGTGAAAGTCGCGCTGGACCGACTCTTGGGCCGAGATCGGTTTTGCAACGAGATCATTTGGGCGTACGACTTTGGCGGACGGCCGAAGCGCCGGTGGCCAGCCAAGCATGACACGCTGCTTTGGTACGTGGTCGACCCGAAACGCTACGTCTTTCAGTTCGAGGAGATGGATCGCATCCCCTACATGGCTCCGGGTTTGGTCGGAAAAGAGAAAGCCGCGCGCGGCAAGACCCCGACCGACGTTTGGTGGCACACCATCGTACCAACGAACGGCAAAGAGAAGACAGGGTACCCGACGCAAAAGCCGTTGGGCGTGCTCGAACGAATCATCAAGGTTCATACCGAACCGGGCGACACCGTGCTCGACTTCTTTGCAGGAAGCGGGACGACGGGGGAGGCCGCGGCGCGTCACGATCGGGGGTTCATTCTCATCGACGAGAGTCCAGACGCGATCGCAACGATGAGAACGCGGCTTGCGAAGTGGGACCCGGACTTCGAGGTGCACGAGGCCGGTCAGCGCGGCACGAATTTTACCTCGAAGACGTGAGGCCAGAGCTTTCCGGTGAGCAGGAAAGTGTCCGACTCCGGCCTATAAGCGATGCCATTCAGGACGTCGGCCCGCCTCGACTCGCTACGCGACAGCAAGCCGCTGGCATCAATGCTTGCTGTGACTCGCCCACTCCTGCGGTCGATGCGCAGAATCTCGTCGCTCTGCCAGATGTTCGCGTAGATGTGGGGGCCGACGCATTCGAGCTCGTTGAGCTTCTGTACCGGGTGCCCGTCTTCGAGGACGCTCATTTCGCCGAGCAGCTCCATCGACTCCGGGTCGCGCAACTCCAACATGGACGACCCGTCGCTCATCACCAGGGCGGTTCCGTCGAAGCACAAACCCCAGCCTTCCCCCAAATATCTGAGGGTGTCTTGCTCCTGGAGAGTCGTCAGGTCCGACACGATGGCGAGACCAGAGCGCCATGTGAGTTGAATCAGACGATCCCCGACACGCGCTAAGCCCTCGCCGAAGACTCGAGATGCCAGGCTGCGCTCCTGGAGCACCTCGCCGTCTTCGAGTCGAACCTTGCGGAGCGAGGAACGCCCGTATCGGCCAGTGCTCTCGTACATCGCGCCGTCATGCCACAGCAACCCCTGGGTGAAGGCGTCCACCGAGTGCGGATACGTGGCGACGATCTGCACGCGAAGCCTTTCGAAGTCTAGCGCTGCCGCGTGCCCCGCTGTCTCGCGGGGTGTGAGTTCTACCGGAGCGACTGTCTCGTCCGTCGGCCCGCGCAAGCTCGGCGCGAGCATGATTCCAACGGCGACGAGCCCGCCAACCAGCATCCCTCCCCAGAGCATGCGCGTGGACCTCTGGTCGGCGCGTTTCAGCGCCTGCGTCTGGGGTCGTTGGGCCCGTGCCATGCAGGCGAGAGCCTAACCCTCCTGCGTGAGGACGCCAATGCTTGACGGCGACGTTGCCACCCGTTAGCCACAAGCGGTGCAATCCGATTCACCGAGGCCTTTGCGACCCCGTGCTCAGAGCGCCGACGCATCCTTGCGACCGACGCGCGCGGAGGTGTCGCTCGACGCGATTGCGCACAACCTGCGGGTGCTTCGAGAGTCGGTGAACGGGCGGAAGGTCCTCGCGGTGGTCAAGGCAGACGCGTACGGGCACGGTGTCGTGCCCGTCGCTCGGCGACTTCAAGCCGAGGGTGTCGACGGCTTTGGCGTCGCGCTCGCCGAGGAGGGGCTCGAGCTTCGCGAGGCGGGCATCGATCGTGCGATTCTCGTGCTCAACG
>CAYZDM010000569.1:0-2481 GCA_964476875.1 uncultured Sandaracinaceae bacterium
CTGGGATGGGTGTGAGCGAGCTTGCCGCGTTCACTTACTCCCATACTTCTCCCGCATCGAACAGCTCACGCCAGCAAGCCTCGAAGACTACCACCGCGCTCGCCTTCGCCAGGTCACTGCGTCAACCGTCAAGAAAGAGCGTGGTGTCCTCGTGCGCTTCGTGAAGTGGGCGACCATGGATGGCCGGAACCTCATCGCGCCCGTCGATGTTCCGACGCTGCCGAAGAAGGCCAAGGGGACGAAGAAGCTCGATGGACGCGACAAGACGCCAATCTCTCGAGTCGAGGTTCTGGCGATTCTGGATTCGCTCCCCGAGCGCTCCCGGATGGGCCACCCGGTCAAGGCGTTTGTCACACTCGCCGCTGAGCTTGGCATCCGACGTGAGATGCTCGACAAGCTGTCGGTGCCCGAGCACTACGCAGCCGGTGCCGACTACCTCAGGCTCACCGACGACATCGACAAAGAAGGCAACGGTCGCCCACTGTGGTTGACGCCGCGAGCGCGTGAGGCTCTCGAAGCAGTCGCTCCGCCCCGCGGACGCATCTGCTCCGGGTTCAACTACCTGAAGACGTTCCGGGCGGCTGCTCGGCCCGTCGTGGGTACTGCCAGGGCGAACTACCTGACCCTCCGCGACCTGCGCCATCGTTGCCTCACCGATGTTGCCGAGCGCGAAGGTCTCGCCGCCGCTGCCTACGTCGGCGGACATAGCTCCACGGAGATGGCGGGTCGCGTCTACGTAAGCCCGCAAGCGGACTCGGACGAAGCAGCGCTGCGCGCGCGTGCGCGAGAAGAAAGCGGTACCGATTGCGGTACAGCCCCAGTCGGGCCGGAGATCGAAACGACAATTCCCCAGGATTTGCGGCGGACACGGCAGGACTCGAACCTGCGACTTCTCCCTTCGGAGGCGAGCACTCTATCCAGCTGAGCTACGCGTCCCTACCCAGTAAAAACCGGGGCGAAAGTGTCCTTGGCGGGGTCGTCGAAAATCGGTGTGGTCAGTGAAATGGTCAGTAAACTTTTTGCCGTGGTCACTTCGAGCCCGGATCGTGGATCGCGTCGAATGGGGTCGCAAGTAACCCGTAGCTGACCACAACCGCCGGCGCTCGGGTCCGGGTGACACTGGGGGCGGTCGTCACCCCTGGGGCGGCTCGTGCTCGACGGTGACGCGGAGCTTCAAGCCGTCTCCACTCCGGCAAGGACCATTCGCAAGCCGGAGTGGTGACACCTTATCGAAGGCCGGAGTGTACCACGGAAGCCGCTAGGGCGTCCGGTGTGGCAGCCTATGGCCGCACCTCAAACGCCCCCACGTCGGCTCATCGCGAGATTACCTCGAGCTGCGTGCCGGTACTTCGGTGCCGTATGCGGAAATCCCAAAGGCCGGGCTCCGCGTCCTGCGGAATGGTTACCGTGCAGGACCAAACCCCTTCCTTGCTCTCTCCCGAGCGGGGGCTGTCGGAGCGGCAGGAATGGATTTGCTCTCCTGAAGGACTCCTATACGCACAGTGCAGGTAATCGACTCCCGCCGGGTGGAAGAGTGTCGCTTCGCACACGACGTCAGCGGGGGCAGTCGTGACATCGACCTGCTTTGGGTCGAAGTCGAAATCGACTACCTCCGGCGGGAACCAGTCCGCAGGCACGAGGGCCATCGACTTGGGATCATCGACCACACCGTAATCGTACTCGAAATAGGGGCGGCAGACGCCGTCGTCAGTTGTTCGCTGCGCAGTCACAAGGAGGTCGTCGTACGACCAGAAACCACTGATAACCCAAGCCGCACCTTGATCATCCGAGAACTCGATACCGAACGATGTGCAGTTGTACGCGCTGCAGTTACCCGCGATGGGAATTTTGGACACTAGGTCGGTGGTCACGCTTACGGCAGCGGCACACTCGTCACCGATGTCCGTACGACCGTCGGTCCATTGGACTTCGAGGAAGTGCGCCTGCGAATCATCCTCTCCGATATTGCATTCGGTGCTCGCTTCTAGCTCGGTGCAGTCTTCGTTGACATAGACGCAAGCTCGATAGGGCAACACAACGCCAGGCAAGAACGCTACGTACAGCCCCGGGTGGACATACGCGCCGCCACCGCCCTGCCCCTGACCACCGCAGTTGCCCGGAAAAGGATCGCCGCCGTCACCCTCGGCACACCCCATGACGCCCAGCGCCAGCACGCACATGAATCCGAATAAGTACCTCATGACAACCTCCTCGGTTTACGGCTGCACCTCAAACGCACCCACGTCGCACATCGTGGCACCTGGACGCGGTTCGCCGCGCTGGTCGGTCATTAGGGGTTCACCGTCCGCATCGACGTTCTCCGCTTCAAAATGCTACCGATCCGCTCATGGGCGGCTAGTAGCAGGCAGCGTTGCGTTGGTCGTCAGCGGCTTTGCACGGATATGTATCGGCGGGAGTGCTCAAATACCAAGCCTCGACCTGCTCGCACGACGACAGTCCTGCGACACACTCATTGATATC
>CAYZDM010000570.1:0-2479 GCA_964476875.1 uncultured Sandaracinaceae bacterium
CGGCAGGCCGGCCGCGTCGAGCATGTCGTTGATGAACGTCGGGCCTTCGAGCGGCTCGCCTTGCGTGATGAAGTAGGCTTTTCCCGCGGTCTGCGAGCCCGGTGCGAGTCGATCGTACGCCGAGAGATGGGCTGCGACCGCGTTGTCGATGTAGGTCGTGTCGATCCGCTGCGGCCGCCCGACCATTCGTAGACGCCCGGCTTTGGCGCGGGCAACCAACCGTGGCAGCGCAGAGCTGTCCCCAGGACCCCAGACCAGATGGGGTCGAATCGCGACGGTCGATAGCGTCTCGGTGTTGGCGGACAAGACCTCTTGCTCGGCGAGCGCCTTGGTCGCCGGGTAGTGCGCTTCGAAGTGGGACGGATAGGGCGCGGACTCATCGACACCGGACACCGTGTCTCCTGAGTGTACGACGCTCGGCGTGCTGGTGTAGACGAGCTTTGGTACCCGATGCTTCTTGCACGCTTCGATGACGTGGCGAGTGCCGAGCGTGTTCACGCTGAAGAACGCTTCGTACGGGCCCCATAGGTCGATGTGTGCTGCGGTGTGAAAGACGGCGTCGCAGCCCTCGACGGCCGCCGCCACCACATCGTGGTCACGAATATCGCCTCGCCGAAGGTCCACGCCCCATTCGCGAAGAAGCGGATAGTCGCCGCGACAGAGCACACGCACGCCCTCACCCCGGTCGAGCAGCGCCCGCACGATCGATCGGCCGATGAAGCCTCCGCCACCCGTGACGAGGATCGTCATGATGGACCTTTGGCCTCGACCCACTTTGCGAGCTTTTCGCGACCGATCTTTGCGTTGTGCCGGATGTCGACCGGGAAGCTCGGGTGCCGGACGAAGCGCAAGATGCGATTCGTCTGCGGATGAGCCTGGGCGATCTGGCGGAGCTGCATCTCGACCTCCGGCCAAACAGCCGAGCGCTGTCCAGGCTCGAGCTCGACGCAGAGCGTCGGCAACCCTCGGGGACCGACGAGCGCGGAACGATAGACGGCCGGGTGTGCATCGAAGATCTTCTCGCATGGGACGGTGAACATCGTTGCGCCATCGACGAGCACGCGATGACTCTTGCGCCCGCAGAACCAAAGGCGCCCCTCGCGATCGCGCCAACCGACATCACCCATGCGGTGCCAGATGAAGTCGCCATCCCGGATCTTGGATAACGCCGTATTGTGTTCGTCTCCGAAGTACGCCTCGGTCACCATCGGGCCGCGAACCGCAATCTCGCCAATCTCGCCGTCTTCGAGCTCGAGATCGCTGGAAAAGGTGTCGATCGCGTCGTCGCTGATGCGGATCACCTTCACCTCGATGTCGGGGACCGGGAGGCCCACGCAGACACCAGCCCCCTTTTCCGTCTCGGCCCAGGTCTTCGCGACGATTTCGCGTCCCGGTAGACAGGCCACCGGGAGCGACTCGGTGGCTCCGTAGGGCGGAAATACGTCGCCGTCGTCGGGCAACATGGCATGCCAACGGGCCAGCGTTTGCCCTGGCATCGGTGCCCCGGCGGCGATCACACGGCGCAAGCTCGGCAGCTTGATGCTGTGCTGCTCACCGTACCGACCGACCGTATTGAGCAGCGCGGGTGACCCGAACATGGTCGTTACCCCGAAACGCTGAATAGGCTCGATGATGTTCCGCGGCTCGACGCGGGCCGGCCGGCTCGGGTCCATGTCGGGGATGACCGTCGTCATGCCGAGCGCGGGGTCAAAGAGCGCGAAGAGCGGAAACGTAGGCAGGTCGATCTCGCCCGGCTCAATCGAAAACATTTCTCGAATTGCTTGCACCTGCGCGAGGAAGTGGCGGTGGCGGTAGACCACGCCTTTGGGCGGCCCCGTACTGCCCGACGTGAAAAGGACGGCCGCAACTTCGTCGCCTCCGGTGGGCACGGGCCGATCGCCTGCGGCGAGCCGTTTTGCGCCAAGTGCTTCGACCTGCGCGAGCGTATGCTTCGCCAGACCCCAGCCGCCAACGATAATCGTCCGCTCCACCGTTGCCCGGCCCCAGCCAAGGGCGATGCGAGCCGCGTGCGCGACTGGAATCCCGACGAATGCGCTGGGCTGCGCGCGCGCCAGACATTTGCTCAGCCCTTTGATGCCCAGGCCGGGGTCGATCATCACCGGAACCACGCCCGCCTTGAACATTCCAAAAGTGAGGGCGAAGAGCTCAGGGCTCGGTCGAACCATGAGCGCGGCGCGATGACCGCGTTCGATTCCAACGGCGTGGAGACCGGCGGCAATTCGGCTGCTGCGTTCGTCGAGCTCTCGATACGAGACCTTGGTGTAGATGAGGTCGCCCGCCGCGTCTCGTTGCTTCGTCGGGAAGTAGATGGCCGTCGTGTCGGGCTGCGTTGCGGCCATCTGCGGCAGCACGTCGGCGACCGTCGAAAGATCGCGCCTCATTCGGCGACTCCCAGGAACCTGAGCACGAGTTGCTCGATCTCCTCGGGCGCGTCTTCGAGGACATAGTGACCGCAGTC
>CAYZDM010000571.1:0-2478 GCA_964476875.1 uncultured Sandaracinaceae bacterium
CCCGCCACGACAGGTCACTATGACGGACCGAGCGACGCTGCAATCCACGCGAACGGAGCCATACCGGCATCGCCTCGCTAGTGCCTTCCCAGCCCGATTCCGTCAAGTCGAACCCCGGGGTGCCCCACCCGAACCGGTTGCTATGCTCCACGGGTGTTCGAGAAAGTACTGATCTTGCGCAGGGGCGAGGCCGCGACCCGGGTAGCGCGCACCTGTAGACGCCTCGGCGTAGAATCAATCGTCGTCGCTCCCAAAGACACCCCGGCTAGCCGCCACATCGAGGCTGCGGACCGAAGCATCGAGGTCGACTTCGATGAAGCCAAGCCGATCCCAACCGATCAGCTCGCAGGGATTCTCGAGCAGGCAGGCGCGGACGCGGCACACTTGGGGTACCAAGGTCAGCCCGAGATGTTCGAACTCGCGAGCGCGGCCGAGAAAGCCGACGTCGCAGTCGTAGGGACAGACCTCGACGTGCTCGGTGCGCTCACGGACCCGGCAACCATTCGCGCTGGCGCGGAGCGCGCTCACGTCCGAACCATCCACGATATCGGAGATGAACTCACGCAACCCCGGGAGATCGCCGTGCTCGTCGCGGCAGACTCTCATGGTGAAACCACTGCAATCGTGGAATGCGATCGAAGCCTCTCGACCTCCGAGCACACTCTGATTCACGAAACCCCTTCGCCCGAGCTGAGCTTCCGCTCTGATGGCGAGGCGTTCCGGATGGCTCTCTTCGAGAACGCGCGGCGCCTGGCAGCCGAGCTCCGCTATGCCGGCCTCCTGGAGGTGAAGTTTCACATCGATCCCTCCGGTTTGGCCTGGGTGTCTGACGTGAAGATTGGGTTGCCGCGGCATCACACGCTCATCGAGATGGTGACGCGACTAGACCTGGTCGCGCTACAGCTGCAGATCGCTTCAGGCGAATCCCTTCCCGAGGAATTGGAAACCGTCGAAGCGCGTGGACACGCCCTCGACGCGTCGATTCTCGCACTCGACCAGCAGGACGCCGTCGTCTCCTCGTATTCGGTAGCTCCGGCCCCTCAAGGACGCGTTCGCGCCACTTCATCGGCAACCGTCGGCCTTCCGCTTCCCGCCGACGACCGGCCGCTCATCGCAAAACTCACGACCCATGCACCCATCCGTCACCAGGCGCTCTTGTCGATGGACCGGGTGTTGGCCGAATTGCGAGCCGAGCCGTTCACCACGAACGTGCAATCGCTGCGACGAATCCTCAGCGACTATGCATTTCGCGCCGGCCAGTACGACAACGAGTCGGCGCGCCGGTTCGCCTCGGCCTAAGCAGCGAACGTAGTCTTGCCGGCGTACACCGCGCCATCGCCGAGCTGCTCTTCGATGCGAAGGAGCTGGTTGTACTTCGCGATACGCTCAGAACGAGACGCAGAGCCGGTCTTGATCTGTCCAACGCCGGTAGCCACCGCAAGATCAGCGATGAAAGTGTCTTCCGTTTCGCCGCTTCGATGCGAGATAATCGAGGCATAGCCGTGCAGCGCGCCAAGCCGGATGGTGTCGAGCGTTTCGGTGACCGTTCCGATTTGGTTTACCTTGATCAGGATGGCGTTGGCGACGCCCTGGTCGATGCCCATCTGAACTCGCTCGGTGTTGGTGACGAACAGGTCGTCTCCCACGAGCTGAACCGTGCTGCCGAGGGAGTCCGTCTGGACCTTCCAACCAGCCCAATCGTTCTCATCCATGCCGTCTTCAATGCTGACAATCGGGTACTTGGAGCAGTAGTCGGCGTAGGTCTCGACGAGCCCGGCGGCGTCGACCGGCTTCTTGTCGAACGTGTAGACGCCCTTCTTCTTGTCGAAGAATTCGCTCGCTGCGCAGTCGAGGGCGATCGAAATCTGCTCGCCTGGACGATAGCCTGCCGCTTCGATCGCGCGTGCAACGAACGCGAGAGCTTCTTCGTTGGTGGCCAAGTGCGGTGCGAAACCACCCTCGTCACCCACACCGGTCGCATGGCCCGCCTCTTTCAACAGCTTCTTGAGATTGTGAAATGTCTCAGCCCCGGCGCGGAGCGCTTCGGCAAATGTCCCGAAGCCATGTGGAACCACCATGAACTCCTGGATCTCGAGGCCGCTGTCCGCGTGGGCACCACCGTTGATGATGTTCATCAATGGGGTGGGTAGGACACGCGCCTGGGCGCCACCGAGATAGCGCCAGAGCGGCAAGCCGACTGCATCCGCGCTGGCTCGTGCCACGGCCATCGAGACACCGAGGATCGCGTTGGCGCCGAGCTTTGCTTTCGATGGGGTGCCGTCGTAGTCCAGCATCGCCTGGTCTACTCCAGCCTGGTCTAGCGCCTCGAGGCCTACCACCTGGGGGGCGACCTCGTTGATGACGTTGTCGACCGCCTTCAGAACACCCTTGCCAAGGTAGCGGCTCGCGTCTCCATCCCGGAGTTCGAGCGCTTCGTGCTCGCCGGTCGACGCCCCCGATGGAACCGCGGCCCGTCCG
>CAYZDM010000572.1:0-2472 GCA_964476875.1 uncultured Sandaracinaceae bacterium
CTCGCGTTTGGCCCCGAACTGGCGAGCTGCCATACCCGTGCTTGTATTCGAGCCAACCCCGAGGCGGCAAATTACGGGTCGATGGCGAAGGTCTGGTCTGGTTCGAGCACGTAGCGTGTTTGATCCCAGGTTCCTGGGGTCGCCGTCAGCCTGCCATCGTCGAGCTCGTACATCCACAGCCCTTCCCGACCTGCATGCGTAGTGCTTCCCGCGCAGCACAGCGTCAGCGGGCTCTCGGGTACCCGCACATGATACCGCCAATGGATATGACCGTGGATGATCATGCCGCCGCGAGCGGCTGCGCTGATTGCCAACAGATCGTCTGCGTTCTCCAACCCGTGGGCCGGCCTGTCTGGTCGACCGCTGGCCAGGCGTGGCGCGTAGTGCGTCGCGATGATGACGAGGCGATCGCGAACGCGCGCGTCGTCGAGGATCTGTACCAACCCTTCCAATTGCTCGTCGGGGATCCGCCCGCTCGAGTAGGTCGGCGCCGGGTTCGGTCGCGCGCTGTTGACGCCGATGACGGCTAGGCCGTCGACGGGAAACCAGACCTGCGGCCAAACGCCATCCGCCGCGTACTCGGGAAGCTCGGTCTTCATGAACTCCCCGAAGTGTTGATCGAACCACCCCGCCTCCACACTGTCACGAAGGTAGAGGTCGTGATTGCCCGGCACCGTGAAGAAACCAAGCGGAGCGTGGGTGAGAGGCTCGATGACCTCGCGCGCGTAGGCGATCTCTGGCTCCGTCCCGAGGGCCGTGTAGTCGCCCGTGCAGATCACCAAGTCAGCGCCCTGCTCTTTGGAGAATGCGGCAAGCGCCTCGACCTTCTGTGCCGCGTCGACAAACACCCTTCGACGACGGAACTGAAGGTTCGCCAGACCGACGATGCGTTTGTTGAAAAAACTCGTCAGCGGAACGCCGGGGAAACCGTCTTCGAGGTGTAGGTCGCTGACGTGCAGAATCTTGGTCACGGCCATTGAGCTGGCGCCTGGAGCCCTGCCCCCTCGTCGAGCCCAAACCGAACATTGAGGCACTGAATCGCCTGACCAGACGCGCCCTTTACCAGGTTGTCTATCGCGCTCATTGCGATGAGCATCCCGCTGTTGCGGTCCTGCGCGTAAGCGACGTGGACCCGGTTGGAGCCACGCACCCAAAGGGTGTCCGGATGCTGGCCCTCGTCGAGGACATGCACTGAGGGAGACCCCACATAGAGCGCCCTCGCCGCTTCGGTGCACGCGGCGGCACTCACGCTCGAGTCGAGTGGTTGGGCGTAGCAGGTCGCGAGAATGCCTCGAGTCATCGGTACCATGTGCGGGACAAAGGTGACCTTCAGTGGTGCTCCGGCGAGGCGGCCGAGCTCCTGCTCGATCTCGGGACCGTGCCGATGGGTGCCGGCTTTGTACGCACGAATGCTCTCCGCCGTCTCGGCGAAATGGGTGGCACTAGAAACGCCGCGGCCTGCGCCTGACACGCCGCTCTTCGCGTCCACGACGACCCCGTCCGTCCGAATGAGCCCGTTCTTGACCAGAGGGGCTAGCGCCAACGTCGCCGCGGTCGGATAGCACCCCGGAACCGCGATCAGATCTGCGTCGCGCAACTCGTCCCGATGAAGCTCGACCAAGCCGTAAACAGCCTCTGATAGACGCTCCGGCACGGGATGCTTGCCGTACCAGGTTTCGTAAACCGACAGGTCCTCGAACCGAAAATCGGCTGACAAGTCTAACACCTTCAGCCCGCGTTGCCGCAGAGCGCTCACAGCCTCGGCGCTCGCGGCGTGCGGCAACGCGCAGAACGCGACATCCGACTCCGCAACGATGGCGTCGGGCTCGAACGGCTGAACGACGCCCTCGAAGACACCCCGAAGACTGGGCAGCACATCCCCAACGGCCTGCCCCGCCGTGGTGTTGCCCACGATCGACACTAGCTCGAGGGAAGGATGACCGAGCACCAGACGCACGAGCTCAGCTCCGGTGTATCCGGTCCCTCCGACGACGGTCGCGCGTATGGGTTTCGTGGTCATGTACTCAACTCCATCCTGATACTGACATGTGCGTTGTCCACGGCATTAAGAAAAAAAGCCGCGGCACTGATGGCGCCGCGGCTCGATATTGCAAACCAGAAGTGCTCAGCGCTTGGAGTACTGGAACTTCTTGCGTGCGCCGGGCTGACCTGGCTTCTTACGCTCTTTCTTACGGGCATCGCGGGTGATGTAGCCCGCCTTCTTGAGGACGGGCTTGTTGTCCTCGTCCATGCCGACCAGAGCGCGAGCAATGCCGTGCCGAACCGCTGTGGCCTGCGACGAGACGCCGCCGCCGGCCACGTTGACCTGGACATCGAACTCGCCCTGCTTCGAAAGCGCGGCGAAAGGCTGCATCGCGATGATCCGGAGGATCTCACGCGGGAAGTAATTTTCGAACGTGCGACCGTTGACGGTCACAGTGCCTGTGCCGGCGCTCAGAAAGACGCGCGCGA
>CAYZDM010000573.1:0-2471 GCA_964476875.1 uncultured Sandaracinaceae bacterium
GCACGAGGCGCCGATTGTTGGGATCGTCCTCGATGTGCAGCACTCGAGCCATTGAGTTCGGATGCTATCAGCCTCCGCCCCCTGCCGCACGCGGGGTGCGCGGGCTTGCCGCGCCCAGGGCGGCTGGCTAGGGATCGGATATGGCAGATCGATTGGTCACGCAGCTCGTCGATGCTGGACTCCTGACCGAGGCCCAGGCGGGCATTGTGGGTGGGGACGACCCAAGCCTGTCTTCGAGCCAAATCGTCCAGAACCTCGTGGCGGCCGGGCTAGATGAGCGGGCTTTGGCTGGCTTTTTCGTGGGGCTTGGCTTCGGCCCGATGCTCCGGTCACAGGAACTCGCGCGCGCCGATGCCGACCTGGTGAGCCGCTTGTCCGCGATCGACGCCCACGAGCTATGCGCGATGCCACTGAAGCCGAGCCCCGCCGGGGCGATCGTCGCGATGGCCGATCCCACCGACGAACGGGCCATCGCCAAGCTCACCGACGTGCTCGGTGGAGAGATCTTGCCCACCGTCGCGAAGCTCTCTGATCTGCTGTCATCGATCCACCATGTGTATCCGTCGGAGCGGCCAACGCTCATGACCGATCCCGTGGCAGCGGCCCGGTCGCGGCCTCCGAGCGGCGTCGTCCCTCTGGTCCAGGAGAAACCCGAGATAGCGACCCAGCAAACGCTCTCGCCATTCGATCCCGCGCTTTCGAGGCTCGCATCGACCGCCAGCCCTGTGTGGGATCGCGCGTGGAGCCGTTCGGCGACCGAACGCGAAGTTTCGGTCACACCTCGGTCGAGTCAGATTCCGGTTCCCGTTGTGTCGCGCCCTCCGGCCGCGTCGACCGTGTCCGAACGCCCGGCGACGCTTCAACCGCCCACGGTGTCCGACTCCGCCATCGATGCGCACCTGTCTGAACTCAAGCAGCTCACCTCGAGAGATGACGTCGTTCGCGTCGCTTGCCATGCATGCCTAACGACTTCACGTGGCGCCGCGTTCCTAGCGCTGCGCAAGGGGGTGTTTCGCGGGTGGGATGGTGCCGGGGAGGACGTAACCAGTGCCGGCATTCGAAGTCTGTGGGTGCCGGCGAGCAATCCATCGATCCTCAACGAGGTACTGCACTCCGGGCGCATGTTCCATGGCGCGTATGGTCAGACGGCAGCGGACCACCTGTTTCGGGCGGCCTTTGGAAGCCAGGGCCGCGAGGTCGTCATCGTCCCGGTGATGATCGGATCTCGAATGGTAGGCGTCTTGTGCGCCAGCGACCCCGCCAATGACACCGCCGTGATCGAACGGGTCGCCGAGGCCGTTGGACAGGCCTTCGAACGCCTCATCGTTTCACACAAATCGGGCGCTTAATCGACGAAAACGGCCTGCATCGCGGGGTCGGCCTGCTTGGCGAGCCGCAACAACTTGCGCCGCTCTCGTAGTACCGAGGAGGCGTAGCCGTTCTGCTTGTCGCAGTGTCCGGAGTTGTACCAGGCCAAGCCCTTTTCGACGTCCCCACCGCATCGGGTGACCGCCCAGGCGTAGAGCCCGAGACCCGCGTCGAGGACCTCGCGCTGACACGCTCCCGGGCGCCTACTGCACTCCTCCCGGTAGCGTTCGTCGTAAATGAACGGGACGGTCTTACCCCTGTACTTCGGGTTCAGCTGGACGACGCCCCGAGCACCGACTGGGCTCACCGCAAGTGGATTGAGACCTGACTCTCGAAGCGCGATTCCAGCAGTGAGAAACGGGTCGACCCCCGCGCGATTGCTTGCCTCGGTGATCAGCCGGGACAAGGTAGCGATTCGCGCGCGGCATCCACCTTCGGTCACGCGACAGTGCCGCACGTGAATCGGCTCCCCACTTCGACTCTCGCGAACGATGAGTCGAGCATCAATGGCACGGGCGAGTGCCAGAGACGTCGGATGATCCCCGACGGCGCTGCGGTAGTCGATCCCGGCGGCGGCAAGTGCACGTACCGGTTCGCTGAACGAGGGACCCGCTTCTGAGTGCGAGTGCCACGCGCTAACGAGGACCACGCCGATGACTAAGAGTGCGATACGCATGCCGAAGCCCCTGATATAAGTATCAAGAGGCCGGGACGGTAGGTCATGGGCATACCTTGCGCCACCCGCAGGTGGCTCAGGTGTATCTTAGTGACTACAGTTTCTCGGCTTCCACTTCGGGGGCCGGGGCTGGGTCTGCAGACTTTTTCTCTTTGTCTTCGGTAGGTTCCGGAGCGGATTCCGACTTGGTTTCGGCTTTTTTAGGCTCAGCATCGGCGTCCGACGAACTGTCGCCTGCCTCACTGGCTGCCGCGGATTCGTCCTGCGTGGCCTCTTCACCGGCCTCGTCGCGGGCACCTCGTCGCCGGCCGCCTCGTCGCCGGCTTCGGCGGCGCTTGCCCTCCGAGTCGGTGCTTTCGTCACCGTTCGTCGTCGAACTGCTGCGCGCCGCCGCGGCGCTGTTGCGTGCCGGCCGACCTCCAAGCGA
>CAYZDM010000574.1:0-2465 GCA_964476875.1 uncultured Sandaracinaceae bacterium
CCCGGTGGGGCAAACCTCGACCGGGTGCAGATCATCAAGGGGTGGGTCGACTCGAAGGGTAAGACTCGAGAGAAGATCTTCGATGTCGCCTGGGCCGGAGAGCGCAAGCCCGGCAGCGGCGGAAAGGTGCCTCCGGTCGGCAACACCGTCGATGCGACGAAGGCGACCTACACCAACACAGTCGGGAGCGCTTCTCTGTCCGCGGTCTGGACAGATCCGGACTTCAAGCCAGAGCAGCGCGCCTTCTACTACGCGCGCGTCCTTGAGATACAGACCCCACGTTGGTCGACCTATGATGCGGTAGCGCTTGGGGTGCCGATCCCCAGCGGTCTGCCCGTGAGTATTCAAGAACGCGCGTGGTCCTCGCCGATTTGGTACACGCCGTAGACAAGAGCCGAGGCAGGGACTTCAATAACCTCTTATTGAAGTTCGATTCTCGTAGCCAGCCGGAAAAGAGTACGTGAAGCTGATCGACGGTTCGAGCCACGAACGATTGGTCTCGAAGAACTGACCACGGAAGGAGTAACCCGCGCCGAATCCTATCTCGAGATCGGCCTGGGGGGCGACTCGGATCTGCATCCCAATGCGCCCGTGAAAGCCAGGGGTGAACCGGTACTGATTGGTACCTTGGCAGTACCAAACGTTGCAGAGGATCTGTGTCTCGTTGAGGTGCCACCAGTTGAGGTCAAACCATCCGTCCAAAAACGGGGCCACGCGCGTGCGATTTGGTGCAACGAAACGCATCCCCACTCCGAAGAAGATGTTGGAGAGAAGCTCCCGTTGAGCGCTCGCAGGGGCGCCCTGAATGCTGCTGAGGTCGATGCCGTTTCCACGGAAGCCGAGCCCAATCATGGGCACCCACCACTTGTAGTTCCACCCGAAGTGCGCTGCGACCGTGCCTCCCGGGCGCACTACGTTCCGGTCGACGCCATTCCAAAGCATGACGCCGACGTCGATGCCGAACTCGATGTGAGGGTAGCGGCTCTCCCAGGAGTCGTCGCGCTGGGCGCTCGTCGTGCTGGTGAAAACCGTGGCGGTCGTCGCAAGCAAGGTGACGAACAACAGCGCGGTGCGCGGCGTCACGGACTTCCCCCGAGTCGCTCGAGCTCGGCCGCGTACTTATTTGCGGCTTGGTCACGTCCCATCTGCTGATTGTAGCCGGCCAGCAGCTGTAGGATCTCTCGGCTCGCGGGGTAGCGTTCATGGATACGACCAAGCGTTCTGAGAGAGGCAGCCCGCTGCCCTCGGTCGAACTGAGCAACCGCATAGACGTAACCGAAGCGTATGACCTCCGGTCGGAGCTCATATGCGCGGCGAAGATGCGTCATGGCCTCGGAGTGTCGCTCAAGGCGGATGAGCGCGAGCGCGAGTGCAAACTCGATGCTGGCACGATCGGCCGCCGCCTTCAGCCCTTCACGAAGCACCGCTTCTGACTCGTCGTCGCGCTGTTGGCTTCGGTAGAGGTCCGCAAGGTTGACATACGCTGCGGTGAACGAGGAATCGATCTCGAGCGCTTCACGCAGGTTCGTCTCTGCGTTCTGGAAATCGCCGGCAAGCAACGCCACGTGGGCTAGATCCGCCAGCCCCTCGCCGCGATCCGAGTTGAAAGCTCGCGCCCGGAGATACTCCTCGGTGGCCGACTTCAGCGCCTCACGGTCTGATGGGCTCCAACGGCCCGCATGCGTTCCGAGAAGTGTCGCGACCGCATCGATGCGAACCGTACGCACTGGATCACGCAGCAGCTTGCGGACGATCTCCTCGATCTGTTCAGGGGGAAGCTCGCGCGCAGCCACCGCAACGGTGCGGCGGACGATGGGACTCGCGTCGTGCGCGGCACGCATGAGCAATGCGGGAAGAGCCGGGGACAGGAGATTGCGAAGTTCGAGAAGCGCTGTGGCCCGAACGATAGCGGGCGCCGTTCCGACGGCCACGAGCTCGATCAGAGCTGGCTCCCCTTCGGGCCGCTGGGTGCGCGCCGCATGGAGCGCTGCGGCGAACGATTCGGCGGCCCGGGTCTCGAAGTGCCTGTCGATGTGGGTCTCGGCCCATTTTGCGCTCTTGTTGGAGTGGCAACCGGTGCATGCGTCCGGGGCGCCGATGCTGGCCGCCAGGGCCGGCTGCGGAAGTCCGAATCGATGATCGGCCCTATCGTCGAGGAGCATGTAGGTGCGCTGTGGCATGTGACATTCGGTGCATAGGCTGCCCGGCGAACCTTGGTCGTGGAAGTGGTGCTCTGGCCTGTCGAACACGTCTGCCTGGTGACAGCGCGTACAAAGAGCGTTGCCTTCGGCTCGGAGCTCCGCGCTGTGCCCGTCGTGACAGTCGCTGCAGATCACCCCCGCCGCGTGCATCTTGCTCTGCAGAAACGAACCGTAGACGTAGACCTCATCGTCGATCTGCCCGTCGTCGAAATAGAGCAACTCGTCGAGCGCCGCGATGCGGTAGCGATCGTGGTAGCTCGGGCC
>CAYZDM010000575.1:0-2464 GCA_964476875.1 uncultured Sandaracinaceae bacterium
GGTTTCGGTTTCAACGCGGTCACTGGCGACTTCAGTCGCGGGGCTTCCGGTTTCCTAATCCAAGATGGTGAGCTCGCCCATCCGGTTTCCGAGGTGACGATTTCGCTCAACCTCGACCAATTGCTCCAGCGCATCGATGCGGTCGCCGACGACCTCGATCAACGCACGGCGGTTGCATCGCCGACCTTCAGGGTATCGTCAATGACCTTGGCGGGCAGCTAGTCCTGCCGCGCTCGCGTCACCATGGTATCGACGTAGCTCTCGAGTTCAGGACACGCGATTCCCGCACCAGCTAGGGCTTCGCGGGTATTGCGGTCGTCGTAGATGACGTCTGTCTTCAACTGGTCGAGAAATGCGCGGGTGGTGTTGCGGAAGCGCTGCAATCCAGGCGCTCGCATCAGTGCCGTGGTGAGATTGAGCGGGTCGTGCTCTCGCGGCGCGGGCCGGTCGGTGGCTTCCGCCAGCAGTCGTAGCGCGTGTTGCACGCTGACAGGCTTCGGGTCGACAATGTGAAAAGTTCGGCCGACGCTGCTGTCATCCGCCGTGATATGGAGACCTGCTCTCACGGCGTAGTCCACTGGGACCGCGCTGATTCGCACACCGCTTCGAGTTGGAGTGGGAATTCGATAGTCATCGGGCGCGCTGATCAGGAACCGGATCAGAAGATAGAGGCCGTTGAGGTCCTGCGCCTCACCAGTGATTGAGTCCCCCAGCATCAAGGCCGGCCGCAGGACGACGATGGGAAGCTCATCGATCGATTCGCCCAGCATGCGCTCGAGCCGGTACAGGGACTCCTCGACGGGGTTGCGAAAGCCGGCCTCGTCGTCCAGGTCAGTCTCTTTGACGAAGCCTTCGCGCTGGCCGGACACCGTTGCGCTCGACCAGCACACTAGCCGTTTCAATCGCGGCGCCGCCTCCGCGAACTCCAGGACCTCGGCCATCGCACGAACGTTGCCAGCAGCTTCTTCTTCGGTGCCCGCGGGGTCGGTGATCGACGCGCAGTGGTGAATGACCTCGACGCTTTCGATGAGAACGGCGAACTCTTCACCGCTCAATCCCATGTCCATCGACCGCGGATCTCCCAGCCAGATCGACACCCGCTTCCGTGCCGCCTCCGGAAGTGCCTGGATCAACTCGAGCGCGCGCTCGTGCCGCGTCTCGTTGACCAGGCAACATACCGAAAGCTCACCACGAGCCGCGAGTTCGCGTACCAAATGTACGGCAGGTTGTCGTCCCGGAAACCCTGTGACCAAGACTGATCGTACCAACTTGCCCACTATTTCGACTCCTGTGCTGCGAACTGCGTCGCCAATTGCTGGTGAACCTCGGCGACTTGGTGTCGCGTTCCATCGAGGTCGCCATTGTTCGTGACGACATGGTCCGCGACTGCGATCTTTCGGGCTAGGGGTAGCTGCGATGCGATGCGCGCGTTGGCCTCAGTGACGCTGAACCCGTCGCGCGCAATCAGGCGCAGCCGTTGCAGCGATTCCTCGGCGCTGACGGTAACCAGGGCTGAAAACGCCTTGTAAGTGCCGGTTTCGACGAGGAGGGCCGCTTCGTACAACAGGTAGGGCGCCGGGTCGCTTTGGTGGGCCGCCATGTGCTCGGCGCCGGCGGCTCCAATCAGCGGGTGCATGATTGCGTTGAGGCTTTCGCGCGCGGCGGTGTCGCCAAACACGAGGTCACCGACGAGCTTGCGATCGAGGCGACCGTTCGCGTCGAGCACGCTCTTTCCGAATTCTGCGACGATCTTCTCGAGACCGGGCGTACCCGGCTCGACGACATCGCGTGCGAGCTGATCGGCGTCGATCACCGGGATGCCCAGGTCGGAAAACATGCTCGCTACGGTGGTCTTCCCGCACGCGATCCCACCCGTCAGGCCCACAACCGGTTTCATCGTGGCAGAGTATTCGGCATCGCCTCGCCCAGGCAAGACGATTCAGCTTGTGCTACGGAACTCCGCATGCGTGCGGTGGTGCAGCGGGTCAACGAAGCAAGTGTCACCGTCGATGGGGATGTGGTCGGCTCGATCGACCGCGGGCTGCTGGTGTATCTCGGCGCTGCCGTCGGCGACGATGCCAAAGACGTTCAGTACACCGTCGACAAGATCGCCGGACTGCGCATCTTTCCAAATGACGATGGTCGTATGTCGTTGTCCGTGACCGACATTGGTGGCGCGATCTTGGTGGTCTCTCAGTTTACGCTCTTCGGTGACGTGCGGCGGGGTAGGCGACCGTCCTTTGACGCCGCAGCCGATCCGGCAGACGCACAGCGCCTGTACTTAGACGTGGTTGCCGGCCTGCGCGGCAAAGGCTTGCCCGTCGAAACCGGCACTTTTCGTGCAATGATGCTGGTTCGCGGGGTCGTAGAGGGCCCTGTCACGATCCAGATCGACAGTCGGAAACTTTATTAGGCTTCGGGTTTTAGACACGGCATAATCCCGCTTCGAGGCTGCGGTTCCTCA
>CAYZDM010000576.1:0-2462 GCA_964476875.1 uncultured Sandaracinaceae bacterium
GCTGGCGAGAAACGGTGCTCGAGGACATGCATTTGATTTGGTCGAAGATCGAATTGATGCGCCGCCACATGCGCGACATGACCGCCGACTGGCTCGCCGTCGTGGACGCCGATACCTGCGTCAACAAGCCCGAGCGAACGCTGGCCGAACTCGTAGACGCCTACCCGGGAAAGGACTTTCTCATCTCGGAGGATTGCACGCGGCGATTCGGCATTCCCATGCCGCTCAGCATGCGCGGCGTCAGGTCGGCCGGCACCCTGCGCCCGCCCAACTGCGGCTTCATGATGATCCGCCGTTCCGATTTCGGAACCCGCTTTCTCGATGAATGGCTCGAGAACGGCCGCCACAAATACGCTCACATCGCGGATGTGTTTCCGCGCGAACAATGGGTCCTGTGGCTCTCGCTGTTCCGCGATCAGCGCGACCGCATCGCAGTGATCGGCCCCGAAGTCATGAGAATGGGGAACAATCCGTGGCTCGACCCCATCACGACCAACTGGAGCGACGCTTTCGTCCTACACGACAAGCGCCTCCCGCATTGCAAATCGCTGCGCCCCGGGGATCTACCCCTAGGCTGAGACACGCGCCCACCCCGCCGGAGAGTTCGCGCTGCGTATGTACGCCGAGGAGCGCCGGCGCATCGCCTCTCGACGCCAGCCGTAGACTCTCGATTGGGTCCGGACTATCGTTCCTCGATGCCTACCGTCAGAGTCGAGCAAGCCGTGGACGTCGCGCGAGATGCTCTCTTCGCCGTGCTTACCGACCACGAGGGCTACGGTCGCTTTCGCGGTGTGAAGAAGTGCGAGTTGATTCGTCCTGGGCGCGATGAGCGCAACGGACTCGGCGCGGTTCGGCGCGTCTATCTCGCCGGCCCAACGGTCCTGGACGAAGAGATCGTCGCCTATGATGCGGCAAACAGCTACGAGTATCGCATCATCCGAGCCCGACCCATTCCCGTAAAACACACGCTCGGGCGGGTAGCGTTCGAGGCGCTCGGCGCGAATCGTACCAACGTGGTGTGGACCTCGACATTCGAAATTCCCATCCCCCTCGTTGGCAACGCCATAAGCGAGCGAGCTGCCATTCAGTTCGCGCGAGCGTTCACGGCGACAATCTTCGCAGCCACGGCGCTAGCCGAACCACAAGCAGCCTAGCGAGGCCAGCCCCGACACTTCGCTATTGAGCTTGCGCCGTCGGACCAAGTCGAAGTTGGCGCAAGACACTCGATCGCATATCTTCACCTTCTATGTCGATCCCACGGCCCTTCACGGGTGTGCTTGTTCTTTGTTTTGTGGCCGCTTGTGGCGGCAGCGACTCCGAGCCACAGATGCCGCAGACGTTCGAAGCAGCGTGCGCGCTGGTGCCTGGGTGTGAGACGCCAGTGGTGACCGCCACGGGGGCACCTGAAGCGATTTGGCGCGTTCTGGTCGTTCGAGACGGCGGCGGAGCGATTCGGATCGAATCGGTGGAGGAGATCGATGTCCCGTCTGACGTCGGCCCGCCCCAAGGCGCACTCGCCGGCACGCATGCCCTCGCCGCGCTCGACTCGACGGGCTCACCGCTCGAAGTGCATCCGATCAAGTTTCCTGACGTCCTGCTCCTCGAGTCGGTCAGGGCGCTCGAAGCACGCGAGGAGATCGATCTGAGCGGCCAAGAAGTCAGCGCGGTCGGCTACGCACGCGTGTCCGGTGATGTCGTGACCCTCGCGGTGGTGGAGCCCGATGGCACGGTCGTCAGCAGCCGCGAGGCGCCGAGTCCTGGCGACGCGGTTTTAGGGAGCGGGGCAGTTCGTGGCTCGGCGCAAGAGATCATTCAGGCGGCGGCGGGGTCCGCCTGCTCCCACGTTCTGATCCTCGAAGGCGGCTCGGATGCGATCTGGTACCCCTCCGGCTTGGTCGACGACTTTCCGCTTCGCTCGCTGTCGCTGACACAGCTGGCGGTGGTGCGCTCCGCGCTCGGCCGTCTCACAGCAACGCACTGCGCTGGCGTCGGGCGTATCGCTTTCGTCAAGCTAGCCCCGCGAACAGGCGGCAAAGTGGTGTCCTGGGCTGGAGGACATGCGGGGGACGTCATCTTGATCAACGGGGAGCTCGACCTCGACGGCAAGGGCTTCGATGAGGGTTGGCTGCTACAGGACGCCGGACTACGCGCCATTCTCGCGCACACCGTGATCCACGAGGCCGCTCACGCGACGACCTACCTCTTGGAAGGCACCCTGGGTCGAGCGCAGTTCGAAGGTGACTGGGCTCCGACCGAGCGTGCACTGGCCGAGGAAACTATCGACAACGCGCGCTTGCGTGGCGGATTCGTCTCGCAATGGTCGCGCCTTCACGAATCCTTCGAGGCGCAGGGCTGGGCGCGGAACTATGCGTTCTGGCCGCTCACCGACATACAGGTCGATGCACTCAAGTCTGCGACTCCCGAACAGCTCAGCGGACGAGGGTTCATGTCGGCATACGCAG
>CAYZDM010000577.1:0-2459 GCA_964476875.1 uncultured Sandaracinaceae bacterium
CCAGATTCGCGCGATTCGCAATCTGCTCGATCAGCTCGACTGCGGACAGGCCTCTCTCGAAGATTGGCTCGGCTTCGAGGCCGAACTCCGGACACCGTGGAGCGAGGACACCCCTGAGCTCCTCAGCGAGCAAGAGATTCAACTGCGACTCGCCGACCGTCCCCCCGGGCTGCTCGCCTCTCTCGTGAAGGCAGGACTCATCGAGCGCGAAGCCAATCAGTACCTCGTGAGGAGCCCGGCCTTGATGAGGATGGTCCTCACTCTCGAGGAAAACGGAATCGACGTCGAAACGGCGCACGAGGCCACAGGAATATTGTCCCGCCACCTGTCGAAGGCCGCGAGCGAACTCAGCCTCCACTTCCAAGAGCACATGAGTGATCGCCTCCGTGACGGCGGACCCGACAACTCAGCCCAACTACTGAGCGCACTCAAGCCGATCGCACTCGATGCGGCCGCTGTGATCTTCGCGCAGGAGATTCAGCACGCACTCGAACAAATGTTGCACGAGGGACGATTGGCCCCGGTCGTGTCTTCTGCGCGAAGCAACGAAGACGCCGAGAGCCCCAGCGAGTAGACCCGGCATTCAGCTCAGGTCGAGCAGCACCTTGCCCGTCCGCCCAGGTCGACGCGCGTGCTCTAGTGCACTGTGGAGGTCGTCCAGCCGATAGGTCTCTGCGACCGAGGTACCCAGGACCCCGCTCTCGATGAGCTTGGCTGTCTTGCGCACCAGTCCGATGCGCTGAAAGAGGCTGCGCCCGGCCAAATAGGCAGCAAGGTAGAACCCTTCGACGCTAGTCATTGGCATGATGATGTCGCGGGGCGGCAACGAGATCGGCTCACGACTCAAGGTGCCGTAGCTAACCATGCGGCCACCCGCCGCGAGCGTGCGCAGCACGTTCGACCCCGTGGCACCACCCACGCAATCGAGCACGTAGTTCACGCCGCCCGGCGCAATGTTGTGCACGGCGTCGAGCAGGTCCTCGTCTTCGAGTGCGATCACGTGCGCGCTGCCGCCCTGCTTCAGCCGTTCGGCCCCTGCCCGGCTACGCACGACATCGACGACGCGAAAACCATCCTCGCGCGCTAGGTTGCGAACCATTTGGGAGAGCGCCGAGCCCGCTGCAGTCTGCAACAACACAGCGCCTTGAGGCACTTTCAACAGATGCCTGACCAACACTAGCGCCGTGAGCGGATTGACGAAGAACGAGCACGCTTGCGCATCGGCCAGAGAACGCGGCACAGGAAAGGCGCGGCGGGCATCGATGAGCGTCTCCTCTTGCCAAGTTCCGTTGGGAGGTCCGCTCACCACCGCCACACGCTTCCCGACCAGACGCTTCCCGAGGAAGCCCGCGCCCGACTCTTCCACGACCCCGACCCCTTCGACCCCGAGGGAATACGGCGGGACTGGAAACGGGTCTCCGCCTGGGCCGTCCGTAGGCCGAGTGGCTCCGCGGTTCCAGATCATTCGACCCAGCGAATGCGCGTACATGCCGTCGATGTAGTTGAAGTCTGAGGGGTTGACCGGCGCCATCCGCATGCGAACGCGCACTTGCCCCGGTCCGGGCTTGGGAGACGGAACGTCACGGACTTCGACGCGGCTGGCATCCTCGGAAAACGAATCGATAGTCGCCGACTTCATGATTCAGGCCCCTTCTGGTCCGGTCAGTCCACTCGGCATCGAGAACGGCCAGTTGGAGTCCACTGTTCCGCCGTCGACCTCGAGGACCTTGCCGGTCACCCAACTTCCGGCGTCTGAGAGCAGATACAACGCCGCCGCACCGATGTCCTCGACCGTACCGAGTCTGCGAAGCGGCGTCAGATCTTGCATCTGTTTGGCCAGCCCCTTGTCTGCGGTCACCATCGCAAGCGCGTCGGTCTCGGTCGCCCCAACCGCGATCGCGTTCACACGGACGTGGGGCGCCCATTCATGAGCAAGCAAGCGGGTCATGTGCGCCATCGCGGCCTTCGCAGTGCCATAGGCGACAAAGCCGTTCTCCACCAAGTGGGACAGCCCCGAGGTGATGTTTACAATGGCCCCGTGTCCCCGCTCCGCCATCGAAGGCGCCAACGCGCGAGAGATGTGAAGCGCGGTCGTCACGTTGAAGTGAAACGCCTTGTTGAGGTCGTCGTCCGAACACTGCAGCGCGGGACCCGGCAGCGTACCCCCAGCGTTGTTGACCAGAAGATCGACCCCACCAAACTCCGCCAGCGCTCGTTCGACGAGCCGATCCAATTGTTCATCGTGAGCCAAATAGACGATTCCAAAACCGCCTTTTCCCAAAACCCGTTCGACGCGGTAACGATCGATTTGCCGAGGTTGGCCAGAAGTGTTACCCACGTGCAGAGACGCATTCTCGGTTTTCTCGTCATCATTCAGCTGTCGCAGCAGGTTGAGTTTCATCTGCAGGATTTCCAGTTTTTCCGGAGCAGGAAACTCGATTTCGCCCAACACGTCGTCA
>CAYZDM010000578.1:0-2455 GCA_964476875.1 uncultured Sandaracinaceae bacterium
CTCCGCGCGTACGGGGCGATTGGGCCCACCTGGGAGAAGCTGGACGCCCGTGCCGCCAGGTCCGAGGAGCGGGGCATCGCGGCGGAAACCTGGAGCACGGTGGCAGCGCCCCTGGTCGAGCTTGCCGGAGCGTTGGGTGTTGCCGTGGTCCTCGCGTTGGCGTGGTCGACCCGAAGCTCACTGGACGCCGCAGCTACAGGCACCGTGCTGGTCGCCTTGGTGCTCATGTACAGGCCTCTTCACGGCCTCGCGCAGGCGGTGTTCGGTTGGTGGGCGGGATTGGCCTCGTTGGATCGATTGGACGAGGTTCTCGCCCTACCGACCACGCAGTTTGAGGGAGTCAGCACCCGGTCGGAACCTGTCGCTTCGCTCTCGATCGAGAATCTCTGTTTCGGGTACGCCGGGCAGCCGGTGTTGAGGGGCGTGACCGCTTCCGTTCAATCGGGGGACCTCGTCGCGATCACAGGTCCGAGTGGTGCGGGCAAGTCGACCTTGCTGGGTTTGCTCGCGGGGGTACTCCCCGCGGCCGGTGGACACGTGGGCATCAACCAAGTGCCTTGCTCGCGGGCCGAGCTCCTCGAGGTGGCCGCATGGATGCCTCAGAACCCCGCCCTCTTCCGCGACACCGTCCTTCACAACGTCGCGCTTGGCTCCGATCATCCCGAGCGCGCGCGTGCGATCGAAGTTTGTCGGTGGGTCGATGCACACGACTTCATTGCGGAGAGGCCGCTCGGGTACGAGGCTGTGCTCCAGGAAGGCGGGATCGATCTGTCCATGGGCCAGCGCCAACGGTTGACGCTTGCGCGTGCCCTCTATCGGGGCGCGCCCGTGCTGCTGCTCGACGAGCCAAGCTCTGCCCTCGACGATGTGCAGGAGCGAAATGTGATTCGCGTGTGTCGTGAGCACGCGGACCGAGGGGGGATCGTGATCGTGGCCACCCATCGCGAGGATTTCCTTCGTCACGCCGACCGCGTGCTAGAGCTGCGAGACGGGACGGTGATCGAGTGGGAACGGCGAACCGCAGACGCGTTATTGCACTAGCGACTTTCGTGTCGTTCACCGCCTGGGCCGGTTTGGCTTCGGCTGGGCCGGATTCCGTGGCTGTCGCCGATGCGGTTCGAAGCCTCGACGGGGATCACGATTCCGCCATAGCCGCCGTCTACGTGCTCCAGTCGGGCGGGCAACGAGCCGCCGAGCAGATTCGAGACGCCTGGCCGACACTTTCGTCGCTGGGGCAGAAGCGCGCTCTTCAAGCGCTTGCAAGACTCGCGAAGGAGCGACCGGCGGCGGTTGAGGCATTGGTGGAGGCTGCGCGTTCGGACGAAGCGGAGGTCCGTGATGCGGCACTTGCCACCCTCCGGCGGAGCGGGCCTCAGGGATATGCTGGTCTGATCGCTTTATTGCCGGACCCGTCGGTGGGTGATCGTGCGGCGTCTTCGTTGGCGCGCGCAGCGCCCGATGTCGCAATCGATCCGCTGCTCGAGGCGATGGCAAGCACGGGAGGCGAGGACCGTCGGGGTCTGCGCAGCGCGCTCGGGACGGCGGTCCGGAACTCGGGCAAAGGCGCGCGCCATCGACTGGAGGGCTGGGTCGCCGACGAACCTCCGCCCGCTGCGGTTGCAAGTGCGTCGATGGCCCTCACCCAGCTCGATGAGTACCACCCAGTCGTCGCATCGTTCATCGAGTACGCGGTCGTGAGCTCGCCGGACTTCGAAACCTCGTGGCGACTGCTCCAAAGCGCCGGTGCCGCAGGCCCGAGCGAGACGGTCGACGATTGGGTGAGGGGACAACTCGAAGGCCCAGAAGAGTGGATGCTTCGTCAGTCTGCCGTCGATGCCATTACTGCGCGCGGGCGCCGCGAGGACGCCCGCGTTTCGCTGAATGATTCGTATCCACGCGTCCGTTCGCATGCAGCGCTCGCGCTCTCCGGTGATCCCGAAACACTCGTCGCGCGGGCGACGCTTGCCCGAAAAGATACCTGGCCGATGGTGCGTGCAGGCGCGGTGAGCAGTCTGCGCACCGAGGCGGATGCGATTCCAGTGATCGTCGCCGCCGTCGATGACTCGATGTCGGTGGTTCGAACCGCCGCGATCGAGGTGTTGGTGGCCTCGTCCCACGATCAGGGTTGGGAGCGAGTTCATCGTAGGTTGCGGGCCTCGAAGGAATGGCCGCAGGTGACCGCGGCGGCCATCGACTACGTGGTCGTGCACTGTCAGACCGATGCGGTCGACGCGCTGCTGCGGGTTGTCATGCGTGCGGCCCCGAGCAACGCCCTCACCGATGATCTGAACAACGCGGCCCGTGCTATAGAGGCGCTGCGAGCCCTAGGGACGCCGGAATCAGAGGCCGCGCTGAGTCACCTGAGAAATACGGACCAGGTTCCGCCCACGCTGAAAATGGCGCTTGAACAGCCCCCACCCGAGGACGGTGGGTGCGGCTCTTCTGGTCGCTAGAT
>CAYZDM010000579.1:0-2453 GCA_964476875.1 uncultured Sandaracinaceae bacterium
CTCTGCCGCCTTCCCAGGTTCTCACCCAGTGGCGTAGTGGCAGCGCATTCAGTCACATACCGTGGCGGGTCCGCGTCGGCCTCTCACCGACTTCCCTGTTCAGCCGGAGGATGTTTCTCCACCGACCTATCTCCAGCGACTTCGATGAAGCCGCCTTTGACCCTCGCAAGAATCGAGACCGTAGTTTCGTACCTGATGAAGTCAACCTACCACGCGTGGCGGAAGCTCAGACGGCCAGTGTATCGCCGTCCCGGAAGTGGATAGCCCAATAGATCCTGCCCGCGAACGTCCAGCAGGTCGTCGACTCGAAAACTCAAGCCGAGGCGGCTCTCGAAAAGATCAGCCCCGACGCCGACGGCGAGCAGGGTCCGCGCCTGCACCTCCACCAGGTTCGCCGGATCATCAAAGGTCTTGCCAACGTACGAAACTTGGAAGAACGCCATCAGGTCTGACACCTGCTTCGATAGTGTCCCGGTGTGACCCTCCGGTTGCGCGAAGGCCACCCACTTGGGCTGGGCTGGGAGCTGGTTCCCAGTCGCGGTGTCTATCGCCTCGGTCCACGTCGCGTCGGTCTGCAGGATGAAGTGCTGGGTAAGCCCTCCGCGAACCTCTATCTCCACCCCGCGGCTACGCGCCGCACCGATGTTCTCAGCTTTGAACGTCGACGGGGAGGTTCGGCGGAACCGGATCGCGTTGTCGATCTGGGTGAGAAACGCGCCCACAGATGCGTAGCCGCTAGCGATGCCCGTACGACCTCGCGCAGTCACGGCGCCATCGTAGGCAAGCGAGCGTTCCTGCGTGAGCCCCGGATTGCCTTCGAGATTCGTTTGGTTCCCAAAAAGCTGCAGCGGGGACGGTAGCTTGTCCCCGCTGCTGACGGAGCCGCGCAACGCAAGCCACTCCAAGGGGGAAATCGCCCCGCCAACTCGGTACGTCGGCAGAACCTCCGATGAGTCACCGGGTGTCGGACCGACCAAAGGCGCTTCTTGAATCGAGGCCCGTGTCCAACTCAAGCGAACGCTCGGGCGAAGCTCGAGTCCCACAGGGCCGGCGTCGCCAAAGAAACGAGTCTCTATGGTCCCCGCAGCGGTCAATCGGTCCGACGCAGGGTCAGACGCGATCGATGCGAGCTCGTTCTCTGGGTCGAAAGCCTGGTAGCGAACAGTGCCGATGCTCGTGATCTCGAGCCAGGGAGTGGCCTCTACTGCGCCAGCCACACGGCCAAAAACCGCGTGCGTTTGGTCGTTGGTTTGTCGCGGTCCCCCTCGGCCGAGTTCCCCCAGCGCATCGTCGACACGGTTCCTTCCGTAGTCGTAGTTGGCGGCGACCTGAAGCCGATAGGGGTGGGCGCCGTCGTCCTCTTGGAGCCAGGAAGCGGACCCAATCAGTCGCGTGTTCTTGACACGCGCTTGGAGCGCGGGGCTCGATCCGGGTCCGGGCTCGCCGCGCTCCCGGCCAAGTCCGAGAAACACGATGTCGAGATGACTCGTGTCACCCGTCTCGGCGCGCATGTTGGCGAAGCCAAAGCCCTCTAGAAAATCGGCGTTCCGCCTATCGCGCTCCACGTCATCACTCGGGTCGAACCGAGTGCCGTTGTCGTCGACGTACGGGTAGTCGTTGCGCGCACCGGCCCCGCCAGCGGTGCCAAAGAACTGAACCTTCTCGCTCGCCGCCGCCCCGAACACGTTGGCGCGCCAGGATCCAAAGCTACCCCCGGTCATGCGCGCGCCCACTTCGGTCTCTTTGTACGTGCGGGGCATCAAACGAACCACGCCCCCCACCGCGCCTTCGTTCAACCACGCGGGAGCGCCACCGCGAAACACTTGGAAGCCTTCCAGCGCCTCCAAGGGAACCAGGCTCAAGTCGAAGGAGCCCGTGTCGGGACTACTGATAGGCACGTCGCCAAGCATCACGGTCGCTTGATCGCAGGCAACGCCGCGAAGACGCACGCAGAACGGCGTGCCCAACCCGCCCTCACCAACGACACGCGTACCCGCCACCTCTCTCAGCAACTGGTCGGTCGACTGAGCCATGACGCGGTCACGAATCTTGACCTCACTACCGGCAGCGGTGGCATCGAGGGAGTTCGTTGCAGGGATCGGCCTCACAACCCGCGCCGTCGACCCGAACTGCGCCGAAGCCGGGGCCCCAACGGCAACGAGGACGGTGACCACAACGAGACCACAACGGCTTCGTCGTCTCCATTCGTTCGTGCTCGTCGCCCTGCCCTCGTCCAATTCCCAGTCCTGATGCGGGAACGGCCGATCGAACGGGACAGGAATCCCGACGCGCGACTCTCACCATCCCCGAGGTGATAGACACAAAAGATGCGTTCGCAGGTTTCCGGGCTCGCGACCCTAGGTCCTGTCACCTTCCCAGGCTCATCGCCCAGTGGCATCACGACAGAACATTCGATCACATACCGTGGCGGGTCCGCGCCGGCCTCACACCGA
>CAYZDM010000580.1:0-2453 GCA_964476875.1 uncultured Sandaracinaceae bacterium
CCGCAGCCGAGCGTCACCGCCAACCCCAAGCTCAAAAACCCCCACAACATGCTTGCACTACGCATCAGACCTCCATTGCGAGGTATACACCAGTCTCGCCCCTACGATCCACAGCCCCAATCGACGTCGCGGCACGACCGCAGCGTCCACTGCCCTCGAGGAGAAGGTGCCCCGAGGACACAACGGTTTGCCGGTCTCTTAGCCCTTGGGGACCACGAGAGCCCAATTGTGCAGAGCTAATCGTAATGTCGCGTTGCTCGCGGCGCAGACAGGCCCTTTGAATTTGCTATGGTCCGTAGAGCCTGCTTCCCATCGTGCGCAACACGCACACGGGCCTGACCGAGATTCCGCTGCCGCCGAGCGAGCCGTGATCCCGGCAGGCATCCGGACACAGGCGCGTTCCTGAGCATCACGAGCGGGAGCCAGCGCGTATTCCGGGCGAAGATGGCGAAGCGAGCGAGATTGCGTCATCCTCGCGGCCTTCCCCGACACTTCAGCCCTCGTTGAGTCCGAACCCAATCGCTTCGCTCGGGGGGCGCAACCGGGTCAAAGGAGCTTCCGTGACGACGTCTACCCGAGATTCTTCTGCCCCGCCCACGCTCGCGCGCGAACAGAGGAAGGAACTGCTGGGAAGTCTCGACAGGGCGCTGATCGGATCGAGCGATCTGGTTCCGTTGACCGATGCGCGCTACCTCAAGACGCATGGCATCTACGGGGGTCGCTCGGATCAGCAGCGACTCATCCTCGATTGGTTCGGCGATCAGATCGCTCCGACCCTCCAGCCCGACTGCTCGTTTCGGGTTCTGAGCGTCGGCTGCGGTAGCGGCATCCTCGATGTCCCGATCGCAATGCGGCTGGCGAAGCAGACCGACGACCTGCACTACGTCGGAGTCGACCCGAACCGGATCGAGTGCCAGGCCTTCCAGCAACTGTTCACGGACGCCTCGCTCAACCCGGCACGGCTCGAGATCGTTCCCACGACCTTCGAGGACTTCGAGGCGACGAGTCGCTTCGATCTGATCCACTTCGTTCACAGTCTCTACTACATGCCCGATCCTGCCGGCGCGCTCGAGAAAGCGCGCAAGCTGCTCGCACCCGGGGGCCGCCTGGTCGTCTTCCACGCTCCCTGCGAAGCGCTGAACGACCTCACCGTGCGCTTCTGGGACAAGCAATACGCCCGCCCGACGCTCTTCGCAGAAGACTTCGCGGAGACCCTCGATGCCTGGAGCTGGGACTACGAGCGAAAGCGCGTCGATGCGCGGCTCGAGGTGACCCCGCTGAACCATGCGGATCCGGCCCACGCCGATTCGAGTATCGGCTTCGCGTTGCGGGACTTCATCGTGCAGTTCGACAGCCGGCGGCTGTCCCGGCCCGTCCAGGACCTCGTCGGGCGTTATCTGCGCCTCATCTCGGTCGAAGATCGCGGCGAGACGCACATCCCGCACCCGGTCGACGTCTTCGTCATCGGCGGATGAAGATCATCGACACGTCCTGCCGGAAGCGGGAACGGCCGGCCTCGTCTCGTCGCGCAGCCAGGTAGGCACCCAGGAGCTCATCCTGGCGCATCGCTTCTAGACTCAGCTCGGAATCGAAGAGGCAGCGCTGCAGGAATCCCTCCAGCACCGCGTCGTCTTCGATCACCTGCTCGTAGGAGAGCGGCTTCACTTCCACGTGAGCGCCGGCATCACGCAAGGCGCGCGCCACCGCTTCTGCGCTCACAAAGGGCGTGCCGCTGGGCTTGAAGCGGGTGAGGTACTCCTCGTAGAAGGCCAGGTAGTGTGCGGACCGCATCGCGTGCGCCACGAAGCCGAAACCGTCGGGCCCGATGGCGCGCAGAAACGCCGCCACACCCTCTTTCAGCTCTGCTTCGGGGACCGCATAGAGGGCGTGCACCGCCCACACCACATCGTAGTCGGTCGCCGTCGCTGGTAGCGCTTGAATCGTGCACTCGAACTCGCGGCCCGCGATGAAGGGCGGCGCCAGCGATGCTCGGGCTTCGCGCAGCGAGAACGGGCTCGGATCGAGCAGGTCGAGCACGAACGGACAGTTCTCGCGCGACCCGAGTCCGCTGTGCGCACGTAACGCGGCCGGAAACTTCCCGCTGCCGCAGGCCACGTCGAGAATCCGCACCGGCGACCGCAGTGCCTCGCGCTCACGAAGCAACGCGTCCCAGTCGCACGCCAGGGCGAGCTCCCGATAGTCGAGGGTGGCCACCTGGTAGAAGGCGTCCATCTCCGCGCGCGCCAGCTCGCTCCAGTGGGCGAGGCTCCGGTCTTCCGTGTCGCCGGCCTCCCCGCTCACGACGCAGCGCCCCGCGCGTATACGACGGGGTTCAGCTCGCTTGCGATCGGCTCGCCGGGCCGCACGCCGGGCATGAACTTCTCGAAGTCGCCGCTGATCAGCGTCGGTGAGTCGACCAGGCGAGCACCGGTCTCGAGGTACGTGGTCGCAAG
>CAYZDM010000581.1:0-2438 GCA_964476875.1 uncultured Sandaracinaceae bacterium
ACCGGGGTCGGACAGCCGCCCAAGCCCGTGCTGGTCGACTTTGGCCTGGCCGGCCGACACCTGCGGCCCGGATGCGGCACCGCGAACTACGGCGCGCCTGAGATCTGGGGTGCCGGCGACACCGCGCAAGCGATCCCAGCGGACGTCTACGCGTTCGGCTGCCTGATTTTCGAGGCTTACACCGGCAGGACGTTGTTCGATAGCGACGGCGAAGCCGCGATGATCACTCAACACGTCACCCACGACGGGGACCCGGAGGCGGTACAAGCCCTAATCGATCGTCCAGAGACACGAGAACTCGGCGCCCTGATCGCCCACTGTCTGCGCCACAACCCACACGACCGAATCACGATTCGCCAAGCTCGCCAGTTCCTCGCTGGTCTGTCCATCGGCCTAGAGAACCAGCACTGGCCGGTGCGGATCGCCAGCTAGGCCAGCCGGCTACGGATTGGTTAAACGCGAAGCGGGCTCCAGACCGTAGTCTAGAACCCGCCGCGCTGTGCAGTCGCCCGTCGTTCAGGCGCTATCGGTGGCTACTCGGCCGGAGCTTCCTCTGCCGGAGCGTCTTCCTGTGTTTCTGTCGCACCGTCCTCCGGACCAGTGTCGACGATGTGGAACTCCACTCGTCGGTTCTGAGCGAGGTCTTCCCTGCTCTTCGCGTCTGGCACGATTGGACGAGTGGGACCGAAGCCCTCGGAGATGAGGCGATCGCTGGAGACCTTTCCTCTGCCGACCAGGTAGCGCACCACAGTGTTCGCGCGCTTCTTGGACAGCCTCATGTTGAACTTGAGGGCGCCGGTCGAGTCGCTATGACCCTCGACGCGGATGAGCTCGATCTCGGGGTGCGCGTTCATCACCTTGGCGACATTGTCCAACAGAGCGAAGGAGCGCGGTTGGAGCTTGTGGCTGCCGGTCCTGAAGTAGACCCTCTCGAGAATCTCGAGGCGGCCTGCGCCAATGACGACGAGCTGAGCGTCCTGGCAACCGTGGTTCTCGACGGTCCCTGGCTCGTCCGGACAGTTGTCGACACGGTCGGGAACACCGTCGCCATCGCGATCGGGATCCGGGCAACCATTGTTCTCGGCGGTGCCTGGCTCGTTCGGACACTCGTCGTCGACGTCGAGGATGCCGTCACCGTCGTTGTCCGGGTCCGGACAACCGTCTTCATCCTCGAAGCCATCGATGTCTTCCGCATCGTTCGGGCAGCCATCGTTGACGTCTAGGACGCCATCGCCATCATTGTCGAGGTCGGGACAGCCATCCTCGTCCTGGAAGCCATCGAAGTCCTCCGGATCGTTCGGGCATTGGTCGACGTCATCGAGAATCCCATCTCCGTCCGAATCGAGGATGACCACGGGCGGGGGCATCGTGTAGCCAATCAGGCCGATGCCGCGCCAGTCCGGGGCGCCGTAGCCCGAGGTTACACCCGCACTACCCGACACACCGACAACGAAGCCATTCGGATGAAGGTACTTGAAGCCGCCGAGGGCTTCGACCGGAGTTTCCTCCCGGGTCCAGAATTTCACAGTGCTGTTTGCGGCCGTGCGTCCAAAGACCTCGCCCGAAATCATGAACGAGTCTTGTTTGCCGAACATGAATAGCAAACCACCACCGTAGGTGAACTCGTTGCCGACGAAGAGGTTGTCGGTGACTCGCTGACCCTGCGTGCCGAGCTTGTAGCCAGCCTGAATCGGAATACGAACGACGTCGCCCGCATTGAAGGTCATCAACATCTCGAACCAACCGCCGAGATAGGGCGACTTGTCGACCTGGCCGCCATATCTCTGCTGACTGTTGGACAGCGCCGAGCTGTTGATCGTCATCGTCGCTTGCAACGCCAGCTCGAACACGTGGTCCCTGTCACCATAGAGGACGCCTCTCGCGCCGATGTATGCGTCACCGAACTCGCCGCCGTTCGGAAGCAAGTAGCCAAACGGACCCGTCTGGCCGCCGGGAAGTCCAGCGCCGGCCCCCTCCCCCGCGTCGATGATGAAGTGATAGGCGATGTCACCAAAGATGACCAAGCGCTCGAACAGGCCGAGGTTCCAGATGATGTGACCTGTCAGCTGCCGGTGCACCACGGAGGACGTCGTGCTCGTGCCGAGCTGCTCGAAGACCAGCGCGTCGTCGTTGTAGTCCATCACGAGCATGATCCCGAAGCGCTTGTGGCCCTGACCATCGGCGGTGCTCAGCGCAAAGCCGTCCGTCGCCAACTCTGCAGGCCTGTACTGGTTCAGATCGATCTGCGTCGATCCTGCCTGCTGAGCGATGGCCCCTGAAGCAGTTCCGAGCACGCTCAAGACCACTGCTAGTACCGCTGCGACCCAGCCCAGTTTGAACACCCTTAGGTCATCGCTCTGATTCACGCTGTCCTCCATTTGAATCCTCACAGTGGGCCCCGGCCTCTGAATCTGAGGATTAGTCTTGCCCCTAGTACC
>CAYZDM010000582.1:0-2437 GCA_964476875.1 uncultured Sandaracinaceae bacterium
TACGGCGTAGCGTTAGGCCTTCTATCGCTCGCGGTGCCCGTTGCGGTGCAGTCGTTGGTCAACACCGTTGCGTTCGGGTCGCTGATCCAGCCACTCGCGGTGCTGACGGTCTTGTTGGCAGTCGCGCTTATCGGAGCCGCCATTCTCCGCGCCCTCCAAGTGCGCGTCGCGGAGATGCTTCAGCGCAGGTTGTTCGTTCGCATGGTCACCGAGATAGGCGGCCGCCTGGCGCGCGTGAGCCCGAGGGCGCTTCGGGAAGCAAACGGTCCGGAACTCCTCAACCGATTCTTCGATGTGTTCACGACGCAGAAGAGCGTTGCGTCCTTGCTTCTCGGTGGTGTCGACGCGGTGCTGATCGCCTTGGTCGGCTTGCTCGTCCTCGCATTCTATCATCCGGCGCTACTCGCTTTCGACCTAATGCTCATACTAGGCGCGGCGCTCGTCCTAATCCCGCTTGGGCGCGGCGGCACCGGCACGAGCATTGCGGAGTCGAAAGCGAAATACGCGGTGGTCGGTTGGCTCGAGGAGATGGCGCGACACCCGATGTCTTTCAAGCTCGCGGGAGGCGAGCAACTCGCACAGGCTCAGGTCGAAAGGCTCGCGGGCTCGTACCTCGACCAGCGTGACCGTCACTTTCGAGTCGTCTTTCGGCAAGTCGTGGGCGCCCTCAGCATCGAGGTCATTGCGAGCGTGGCCCTGCTCGCCGTCGGTGGGCTTCTGGTGATCGAGCGCCAGCTCTCCATCGGTCAACTGGTCGCCGCCGAGTTGATCGTGACCGCAGTCGTCGCTTCGATCGCGAAGCTAGGAGGCAAGGTCGAAACCTTCTACGATTTGGTGGCGGCGGTTGACAAGCTCGGTGAGATTCTCGACCTGCCGCTCGAGCGTCAGGATGGCGTCGACCTTCCGCTTGACGATAGCGAGGCAAGTGGACTCCTTCTCGACGACGTACGAGTCGATTCACGCCTCGGCGTCCGGCCCCTCAGCATCTCGATGAAACTCGCGCCTGGCGAGCGCGTCGCGATGACCGGCGGATCGGAGTGGGAAGCGTCGTCGATCGTCGATTCGATCTTCGGACTTAGCGTCCCTAACGGGGTCATCGAGGTCGATGGTCACGATGTTCGCGACCTCGCGCTACGTGAGCTCCGCAGCAGGATCGCGCTCGTACGCGGTGCGGAAATACTTCCGGGATGCGTGCTCGACAATCTCCGCGCCGCGAATCCCGATCTGACTCCGGACGAGGCGTGGCAGACGCTCCAAAGGGTGGACCTCGCCGATGCGGTGAAGGCGCTGCCCGATGGTTTGCAGACTCCGATCTCGAGTGATGGAGCGCCGTTGTCGCAGCTTCAGGTTACCGCGCTCGCCATCGCGAGAGCACTAGCTGGCAAGCCGTCGGTGCTGATTCTCGACCGTACCCTGGATGGAATCGACACTCAGTCGGCCGTTCGTATCGCCGATCGCCTCCTATCGAAGCGCGATAGCGCAGTACTGATCGTTTCCGAGGAGCCCGTGATTCACGCGTGCACGGATCGGCACATCGATATCGCCGACTTCGTCACACCCGAAGGGGAGGCCACATGAACCAGAATTCCACCAAAATAGAGCGCTGGTCCGGCTTCGAGCGAGACACGCTTCCGGACAGTCTTGGTGTTCCCGCCCCGCAACGAACCGCCCGTGTGGCGAAGGTGTTGGTCTTCGTGTTCGTAGTGTTCTCCATTGCCGCGCTCCTTGCCCCATGGAGGCAGAACATTCGCGGACGTGGGCAAGTGCTGGCGTACGCGCCCAACCAGCGTCAGCAGAGTATCGAAGCGACCATTTCGGGTCGCGTCGAGCGGTGGTTCGTCCAGGAGGGAACGAAGGTGAAGAAGGGGGACCCGATCGTCCAGCTGGTCGACAATGACGAATCGATGCTCGACCGACTCGGTGCTGAGCGATCGGCGATCGACGTCCGACGAACTGCACAATCGCAACGGACGGAAACGCTCCGATCTCGAATCGATTCTGTGCGTCGCTCCCAGCGGGCCGAGACCGCGGGTGCAGAAGCCAACGTTCAGATCATGCACCGTGGTGTCGAAGCTGCCGACCAGGACCTCGCCGCAGCAGCTGCCGCGCTCGAGACCAACGACCTCAACCTGCGCCGCCAACGAGATCTGCTCGATGATGGGCTCGCGTCTCGGCGGGAGTTCGAACTCGCCGAGCTTGCCGTGCGCCAGAGCAGCGCCAAGGTCGCGTCGGCGCGGGCGAAGCTTCGGGCCGCGCAGAACGCGCTCTCGCAGAGTCGCGCCTCGCTTCGGCGGGTGATGGCGTCCACCGACGCGGATATCGAGAGCGCCGAGGCCGCGGTTCGTAGTGCCGAGACCGATGTGGCTTCCACGAATGCGGCGCTTGCCCGTCTCGATCTCGGCATCTCGCGTCAGAACGCACAAACGATCACTGCGCC
>CAYZDM010000583.1:0-2434 GCA_964476875.1 uncultured Sandaracinaceae bacterium
CCCGCTGAGTTGCATCGTCGTGAGACTGTCGAACTCAACCGATATCGCGGCGGCCAGTGACGACGGGACGGCCGATAGCGCGATGGCCAAGATCGGCGGCGGCCTCAAGAGCTGCATCCGCGCGGTCGACCATTTGTTCCGGCTCCGGCGTGACGAGTTCTGCATCCTCTTGCCCGAGACCGACGGAGAGGGCGCGGGGTACGTGCTCCGCCGCCTAAGCGGTCAAATCGAAAGCGGAGAGCTCTGGGGAGGACCGGTCAACCCAAGCCCCTTGGTGGAGATCGCGCATACGAGCACGCCAGAAACGAGCGTCAAAAGTGGCGATGATCTGTTGAAGCAGACTCGGCACTCGCTCGGCCGGGACGACTAAAACACCGCGCCGAACCGAACGACCCAGAGCGCTACGGCGCAACCGGCAAGCGCCAGCCCCCACCTATTCAAAGAGAAGCGTTGGATCGCTGCATCGATGGACCAGCCTCGAAAGGCTGCTGTCACGCCGAGCGGAACGCAGAGACACACGACCACGAACAGAACGAGCCCGAGGGGGTTCGCGCTGGCCGCAAGCAACCAGTCGCCACGTATGCCGTGCGCAAAGGCGGTGGTGAGTCCGCATCCCGGGCAAGGCGACCCGGTGAGCAACAAGAAGCCACAGGGAGGAAGGCCGAGCTGAGTGTGGGTGCCGTAGCCCCGCGCATCGGGCTCGATCGCGGCGGCGGCCACCAACACGAGTACGCACATCACGACCAGGCTCCACCAGAACACACGCTGAAAGAGCAGCTCTTTGGCTGCGCTATTGGTAAGGGTCGTCATCGGCAGGCTCTCGCCAGTTTGGATTGCGCTGAAGCATCCCGTCAACGATTCCGACACAAGGACGGTCGCAGCGCGGTTCGCCGATCGTGTCGTGCACGTCTCGGCCGATCGGATTGTCGTTGCCGGCGGCAAAATCGGCGTAGTGTGCGTGAAGACACTTCACACCGCCGGACGATCCACCGACCCCTCCGCTCGCGCGATGTCGGGCGGGGAGTTCGGCCGAGGGCGCTGTGTTGGCGGCGAGCAGCGCCTCTCGGTCTCTCGCGTAGCGGGCATGCGCGGCCTCCAAGGCCGCCTTCAACTCGGGGTCAGCGGCAACTTTGGCCTGCGCGGCGCGAACACCACCCTGCCCCTCAATGCGCGCGATTCGACGGTGCGCCAAGGGGCACGTCAGCCAGTACTGCGTCGGGAATGGTTCTCCGGTGTCCAGAATTGGTGGCACCTCGGCGACGATCGGCAGGCCGAGATCGCATCTTCGGAGGACGGTAGACGCCGCGCGCAAGGGTCGCCCGATCTGCAGGGCAAGCACCTCGCTGTCGCCTGCGTCTCCGGTCATGAGGGCCGCATGCAGTCCTTGACCTCGGTCCAGAATTCAGACTCTCCGACAACCTCGACGATCATGACCGATTCGGCCGCGGCACGATCTGCACGTAATCCGGATTCTCGAAGACGAGTGCAAATGTCCTCGGCCACCGTCAGCCTGGTCGCGAGTTCCTGGCGCGCGAGCTCGAAGTCGTAGTCTTCGGCCCACTTGAGAGACCAAATCTCGTCGGCGATCCAATCGCCGAACACCTCGCGGCTCGTGGCGGCTTTCGGCGAGCGAGCCTGAGCGCGATCGAACGCGCCCGCCCACGGACGTCCCGGAGGTCTTGGAGCTCGATCGTTCTGCAGGGCACTTATCGTGTCCCCCATCCAGGCCATTATCACACCGAACTGCGAGCCATCCCGTGCGTCGATGAACTCGTCTGCCTGCGCATCCCAACTGCTCCCGTGAAGGACAGGAAACACCTCGGAATCCAGAATATCGAGAAGCGACTCGCGACCTTGCAGCCGCTCGAGATACTCGGCTTCGATCGGCTCCCAATCGGAGAACTTGAGCTCTTCGCCAGGACTCATCGGGATGCGCTTGATGCGGCGATCGGCCACCGGCCTGCTGCCGCCATCCGATACCGAACTCTCGACTTCCTCCGGTCTGATCTCGGGTCGATCTCCCATCGTGCGACAAGGACACCGGTGATCGGTGGTGATTCGGCCGCCTTTCGGGGTCGCCACCAGCCCGAGGGGAAACCGGCGACAGCCGTCGGGCTTGGCGTCGGGGCCGAGCTGGGCGTGGACCGAGCAGCGCTGGTCAGCCATTAGGAAGACGCAGCCGCCATCGGCGGCCGTGTTGAGCATGTAGTCGTCGTGGTCGTCGTTCCAGCCCGCCGATTTGCGGTCAATGCGACGCATCGCAGCGACCTCTTTCTTGGTGAGCGGCCCGATGCCGTGGATGTCGGTGCAGCACAAGCCATCGCCAAAGCACGTATATCGCGCCCCAGGGCGGGGGATCAGTGGTCGCACTTGCGTCTTTTTCTTTTTGTTTCCAGCCATGAACCAGCGCGCGTTTCCTTAACCCTTGGGAAAA
>CAYZDM010000584.1:0-2429 GCA_964476875.1 uncultured Sandaracinaceae bacterium
CTTCAACTCAGGATGGCACGCAGTTACGCCAGAGGCAAACGGGCTGGTTAATCTCTCGCGTTTGGCTAAGCGCGAACCTGGTGAACCCGGCACTCCCGCCGAACCTGGCGGTCCCCCGATCGAGCTCGAGCCCGACGGCTTGGTGGGCCGCATTCTCGATCCTCGGGTGTTGCCGGTGGGTGGCGGCATTGTCTACTTGATCCCCTCAGCGGATGTTGAGGAGCTCTACAACACGCCGATCGACCTTCAGCTTTCACCCGAAGAGACCCATGTCCTACCCGTCGACGAGCCGCTTGACGATCTCATCGACACCAAGGGCGACACCTACGCCAAAGCCACCGTAGACAACGAAGGCGTCTACCGCTTCATGACCCTTGAGGCGGACGGACAATTCTACGTGACGTGGGTACCGGAGGCCGGCGATGCGATGCACCTGCCAGGCGGTAATCAGTGTAGGCGCTCTATCGCAACCGAGGACCTGACGGGAACACAGCTAGATATCGAGGTGAGCGGCGCGGCAAGCGAGACCGCGACCTACGTGGGCTCTTCGACCTGCATGGTTTGTCACGGAGAACATCGTTCCACCAGAACGGCACACCGTGTGGGCCTCCAACTAACCGGCGTGCGCGGCAACCTCCAAGACATCAGCCAGTGGCCCAATTTCGACGCGGCCCTCGATGAGTTTGAGGCCGGAACCGTCCTCTATTACTACGATTGCGACGGCGCTAGCTCCAACTTCTCCAAGTGCAAAGTCAGCACGACCGACCAAGGCCCGGGCGTCTCCTTCGAAGTCCAGCTGGAAGAAGACGAAAATAAGCAGCCCCGGGAACAGGGCAAGTACTCCATCACTGTAGTCAATCGCGCAGGGCCTGGAACGGCAAGTTATGACGTCGACATGACCTACGGTGGAGCCGTCTACAAACAGCGTTATGTCACGCGCTTCGCGAATCCGAATGGAACTTCCAGCTACTACATCCTGATGGTGCAATACAACTATGAAGGAGACACCGGGTTTCCTTCATCGAACAACTGGCCGTGGCGCGACTACCATTCCGAGCGCTGGTATGACTTCACCAACAACGAGCTGATTGAACCTGCCAAGTCAAAGGCGTTCGACAACAACTGCGCTGGATGTCACTTCAACGCATTCCGTATCGAAGGCAGCGCGGACGATGGTTGGGCAGCCATGACTGTGCCCGATCCCAACGGCGCGATGGACTTCGATGGCGATGGCAAGCTCGACGAAATCAACACGGGTTGTGAGGCATGCCATGGTCCCGGCTCCGAGCACTTGGAGGATAGGCCGCAAGGCGGGTACATCGTTTCCCCGAGTCTGTTGACTCCGGGACGCGAGCTCATGATCTGCGGCAGGTGTCACTCGCGGCCGCAGGGCATTGGTGCAGGGGGCACGGACGCACCGCTTTCGGAGCACGACCTGATGGCGCCGCCCGGCACCCGGAGAGCCGACTTCGCCCTGGACTACACCCAGCGCGTCGATGGCAAGGAATCGAGCTTCTTCCCTACCTCCAAGGATTCCAAGTCGCACCACCAGCAGTACTCGGACTTCATTCGGTCCCACCACTACCGGAACAGTTCCGAGCTAATGACCTGCACCACCTGTCATGACCCGCATGGCAACGATGACAACAGACATCAGCTTCTCGTTCCGGCGGACGACAACGCGGCCTGCACGCAGTGCCACACGGCTCCGTCCTTTCCGCCAGTTCGAGAGCACATTGCGGAAAAGACAGGCAACCAGCACAACCTGGTGCCTGAGGAAGACCTCCTGTGCGTGACCTGTCACATGGTCACCACGGCAACCTCCGGAGCACAGTTACCTGAGCTCTTCGACGAGGTCCCCAGCACCGATGCGCCCGTCTGGTATTTCTGGGGCGATATCACGGGTCACCGCTTCGAGTCTCAGCCTACGTCGCTCGCCTCCGAGCAGCCGGTCCCGGCGACGAACGCGTGCGGCAGCTGCCATGTCAGCTTCCTGCCGAACCCACCAGCCCCGTAAACGCTTGAGGGCTAGTACGGGCTCGATTGAAACAGACTAACTGGAGTTGGCTCTCACCTGCTCCAGTGAACCCGGGGAAAGGCCGGTCCCTATAAAGGGCCGGCCTTTCTTTTCGCCCGGATGCCTCTATCTCTACGAACCTCTCCTTCAGTAACAGCTCTGACCTAAGGACATCATGAGAGCGCATGGACAAAGGTGAGAAGTGACGCGTGAACCTGAGGCGCCGCCAAAGCGTCAGAAGATCCCGCGCAACATCTGGGCGCTTTCCGGGACCAGTTTCTTCATGGATGTCTCGAGCGAGATGGTCCTGAATGTGCTCCCGCTCTTCCTCGCCAATGTGCTCGGCGTCGGAACCGTCGTCATCGGGCTCATCGAGGGCGTCGCAGAGTCCACCGCTAGCCTGCTCAAGGTG
>CAYZDM010000585.1:0-2413 GCA_964476875.1 uncultured Sandaracinaceae bacterium
CGTTCGCACCGACCGCCGCCTTCGGCGAGCTTCTCGTCGTATCGCAATGCTTCAAGACGAGATTCGCGAGTACTACTGGGCGCACTTGGTCAATCGCGACATGTTGGAGCTTCGCAATATCGCGGACGTAGCCGAGCTGATCATCCGTTGCGCTGGCGCACGCAAAGAGAGTCGTGGGCTACATTACAATCTGGACTACCCGCATGCTGGCGAAGATTGGAAGGGTGACACCCGAATCTCGAAGGACACGCCTCCGCACATCACCCACGAGTGAGCCTTCAGCTTTTTGGACTGCTACCTTGCAAGCGCGCGTTTCGTACGCGTTCTTACTTTCGGGGGAAAGATGCGTGTCCTTCTTGTCCTAGTGATTGCAGTTTGGTGCCTGGGCTCCGCAGTCGGGGTTCACGCCCAGAGCGATCAGTCGCGCAACGCCAAGATCGAGGCCGCGAAGAAATCGTTTGCGGCGGGCACAGAGTCATACGCCAACGGCGATTTCGAGAACGCGCTCGCTAGCTTTCGGCGCGCGTACGAGCTCACCGGAAGCCCGGATCTCCTCTACAACATTGCAACCGTCTCAGACCGCTTGCGGCGCGATGAAGACGCCCTCCAGGCCTATGAGGGGTACCTGAAGGCAAGGCCCAAGTCTGTTGATCGCGAGCACGTGGAGAGTCGAATCGACGTGCTGCGTGACGCAATCGAGGCGCGAAAGCGTGCGGAACTCGACGCCGAGATAGAGGCGCGAAGTGCGGCAATCGAGGCCGCCGCGCGGGTCAAGGCGGAGCGGCCACTGACGCAGCACGTTGGTCCGGGTCCAGGCCCTTGGATCACCATCGGGGTTGGTGGCGCGGCAATCGTCAGCGGTGCCGTCCTCGTCGGTCTGGGACAACGAGATCAGAATCAGGTCGAAGGCGCACCTCCAGGGTCGAGCTACTCGATGGTTGAGGAGATGGCGGAGCGCGGACCGCGACGCACGAAGGCCGGCGTCGCGTTGATGGCTGTGGGTGGTGCGGGGTTGATCGGCGGAATCATTTGGCAGCTAACGGGCGGTCATGAGGAGGCCATGCCCGAGGTCAGTATTGGCCCGACGGGCATCTCGGTGAGGGGGAGATTCTGATGCGCTTGCGATTGGTTCTGATGCTCGGCGTGATCGCCCTCAGCGGCTGCAACGTTGCCGTGCCCAACGGCCTTTTCGGTTGCGGTCAGCCTACGGATTGCCCGTCGGAATACTTCTGCTGGAACAGCGACAGCCGCTGTTACGACTCCAAAGAACCCGAGTGCACGCCAAAAACATGCGAGCAGGTAATCGAGGATTTCGCTTCGCTTGGGATTCCCATCGAGTGCGGCTCCCTGCCGGACGGGTGTGAGGGATCGATCGACTGCGGCAGTTGCGCCGAAGGGTCGGTGTGCGGCGCCAACGGCCAGAACTTCATCTGTGGATGCGAGGAGAACACTTGCGCCAACTTCCGCGGCGGAGCGGAGTGCGGCACGCTTCCGACACGTTGCGGAGGGGACGAGGGCCCGATCTTCTGCGGCACGTGCTTTGGTGAGCAGGTCTGCCGCGACAACGAGTGCGTGTGCCCGGACGGGGTCAATTGCGACTCAGGGTGCGATGGAGGCGAACCGACGTACCCGTGTACGTTCAACGAGTGCTCGCCCCCGGGCGGACTGCCTGACGGATGTGGCGGGGTCGCCCACTGTCCGACGTGCTTGAACGGGGAAGACTGTGTCCTCTCCGACGATACCGTCTACGAATGCCTCGGCGATTGCACCTGCGAGGCGAAAGATGTCGAGTGCGGGAGCACCTCGATATGCGGCTCCCCGACCCTTTGCGGCACTTGCGCCGACAACGGGTTTGAGGGCGGATATCGATGCGAGACCGGACGATGCGTCTGCGAGGACATCTACGAAGACAACGACACCTTCAGCACCTCCGCCCTCGTCTGTGGTGAAGGGAGCGGGCCCAACTGCATGCAGGACGTCTGGGGCATCGACATCGAGGCCACCCTCCACAGTCCTCAGGACATCGACTACTACGTGCTGCGGGTTCTCGACGCGCCGACGCCGATCTTCGCGCAAGCGTATGGCGGAAAGAGCCACCGAGTCATCCAGATGACCTACCTGTGCCCCGACGGATTCGAGGGCATGGAGGACTGCACGGGTTCGACCGACACGATTCAGGGCATCAAATTTTGCGTGGACGACCGAGACACGATCGGCATACAGCGTCGGTGCGAGCAGTCGGGAGTATCCGAGCTCGGCACCGTCTTGATCGGCGTTCAAGCGAAGGACTTCCAGGGCGACTGCGACAGCTACGGTCTCAACGTCTTCGCCACCTACGGCGTCGAAGTCCCCGTCAGCTTCTAGCAAGCCCCCCCAAAAAAAATGAAAGAAGGCCCTCGTTAATTTGCCCTTC
>CAYZDM010000586.1:0-2412 GCA_964476875.1 uncultured Sandaracinaceae bacterium
GGGTGGCAAGAACATCACGCCGAAGAATCTCGAAGGATCGATGAAGAACCATCCGTTGATCGACGAAGCTGTCGTCATCGGCGACCGGCGCAAGTTCCTGAGCGCGCTCATCACGATCGACGCAGAGGCGGGCCCGGCGTGGGCGACTGCCAACGGCGAAGATCCGAACGCCCTCTATAGCAGCGCCAAGCTGCGAGCGAGCATCCAGACACACATCGACGAGATGAACGAGCACTACGCGCGCGTCGAACAGATCAAGAAGTTCACGATCTTGCGACGCAACTTCTCAATCGAAGACGGTGAGCTCACGCCGACCCTAAAAGTAAAGCGCGCCAAGGTGAGCGACCACTTCGCCGAGGACATCGAGGCGATGTACACCGAGGGCGGCGCGCAGCGGGCTCAACCGAGCGCCTGAGCCCCGAGCGACGACTCCAAGGTCACAGTCTGCGTCTAACCGACGACCGTCACGGTGACGCGTCGCCGATGGCCGCTAAGGCGATGCTCCCAGAGGAAAATGCCCTGCCAGGTGCCGAGGGCGCATCGGCCGCCCGTCACGGGAATACTCAATGAGGTTTGAGTGAGCGCGGTTTTGACGTGCGCAGGCATGTCGTCGTCGCCCTCCATCGTGTGGATGTAGAGGGGGTCCCCATCGGGAACGAGTCTCGATAGAAACGCGTCGAGGTCGCGCTGGACATCCCGGTCCGCGTTCTCATTGATGATGAGGGACGCGCTGGTGTGGTGAATGAACACCGTGCAGAGACCTTCTTCGAACCCCGAAGCAGCAACCGCATCTTGCACCGCGTCGGTGATTTCGCTGGTCCCTCGACCTCCGGTCTCGACGTTGAGGGTCGTGGACCGCGTGCTCATGACTCGGTCACTTTCATCCACATGGCGACCTGGTCTCCCTGATAGATCAGCGTGTCGTCTTGGGTGAAGCGAAACTCGTACCGGCCGAACATCTGGTTCTCCCGTTGACGCACTTTGGTGGCCACGAGCTCCAGGTCGAGCGGCGGTCCCATCGTTGCAAGGGCCGCGAACCGAGCGTCGTAGATGCGACCGCCGTACCCAATCCAACCATCAGCGTGGCGAAGTCCCATGACGTAATACGCATGCATGAACCCGAGCATCCCGGTGACGTGCACCATCAGGCCTCCGCTGACGTGCCTCGGATGACGCACCGGATGCGCCCTCTGGTCACGGGTGAGCGGCAGGTCCGGCCGTGTCGACATGCGCGCCCGAACGATGCCAGCCTCCCGATCGACCTCTACCAGCTCGTCGATACAGATTGCATCAGGTCCATACGGGCAATCGGCAATGAATTCCGGGTCTAGCGCCATGTTCACACCCCTTGGGTCTCCGCGTCCCAGATCACTTTGTGCATTTGAAGCTGCACGCGAACCCCCAACTTGTCGTCGAGGACCCACTGCACGAGCTCCTTGGGGTCGAGCTCCCCCCACACGCAGCTCAGCAGGACGGCGTTCACGCGACCGACCAGACCGTGCTCTTCGATGACGCTCTTGGCCCAGTCGTAGTCGGCGCGATCGGCGAGGACGATCTTGACCTCGTCTCGCTGAGTCAGGTGTTCGATGTTCTCCCAGCGGTTGCGGTGCGACTCGTCGCTCCCCGGTGCCTTGAGGTCCATGATTCGATGCACGCGCGGGTCGACGCCAGAGATGTCCCGCTCGCCACTGGTTTCGAGAAGAACCGTGCGACCCGCATCGCAAAGCTCACGAAGCAGTGGGATGGCGGCCGGTTGAAGCAAAGGCTCACCGCCGGTGAGCTCGACGAGGGGCGTCCCGAACGACAATGCTTGCTTCAGCACTTCGGCGAGCGGCACCTGAGTTCCTCCCTCGAAGGCCTGCGGTGTGTCGCACCAACGGCAACGGAGGTTGCAGCGAGAAAGCCGCACGAACGTGCATGGCAGCCCAGCGAACGTCGACTCACCCTGAATCGACTCGTAGATCTCGTGAATTCGTATCTGCTCGGATGGGGCCATGATCAGTGTGGATTGCGTGTGATGAGGATCAGCATCTGGCCCTCTTGAGCGGCGCGCTCAGGGACCTCCACTATGAGATCCCATATTCCGGGCTGTGCATCCACCTCGAGCGTCTGATTCCGCCGACGGACACAGCGCTCCCCCTCCTCATTTACGCGCACCCAGAGCACCCGGGGCTTGTAGCCATCGAGGTCGAACCCAGAGGCGCGCAGCCGCGTGCGTTCAGCGAGGTCGAGACGAGTTCGATATTGCCGGGTGCCGGGCTGGAGGGGGCCGCAGTTCTTGGGGAGGGAGTCGGCGAGGGGGAGATCGGACTTGGAGACCAGGAAGGACATCGGGAAGGGGTCGGTGGCAGCGTCAGTGTCAGCGTCAGTGCCAGCGTCAGTGCCAGCGTCAGTGCCGGCGTCAGTGCCAGT
>CAYZDM010000587.1:0-2412 GCA_964476875.1 uncultured Sandaracinaceae bacterium
GGTTCCGGAACGGCTGACACCTCCAGCGCTGGCAGCTCGACTTCCAAGCTGGCCTTGTGAGCCTGCCCGGCTTCACCAGGCTGCCAGTCGCTCGGTCCGATGACGACTCGCCTGGTCTCGTGCGAGGGGTGGTAGACCAAGATCTCCTGCCCCTCATGAATCGAAGTGGCAGAAATCTGCACAGAGGGGCCAACCCCGATGTAGCGGTAGACCTTTGCGCCGTGCGGGTTCGTGAGCACGCGGATCGTCCCCGACTTCCCATCAGTCGCTGTGCTTGGAGTCGTGCGCGGGCTCCCGAGATCGAGTGTCTCCGCGGGCGTCGCAGCCGGGGTGGCCTGGACCGCAAGCTCGTAGAGCGACCCCTCATCGGAGGTTGTCCATATTGCACCGGCGTCCACCACGGCCCTCGAAGGCCGAAGCCCGCTATCGAATACGATGAACTCGTGTGCTCCGCCGACCGTCAGATCCGAAGCCATGGCGGGGCCACGCCCGACGAACACGAAGACTTGGGCCCCTGAAGGCGTCACACCCACCTGGATGACCCCGCTCGGCGAAGTCGCCGCAACCGGCGCCGCAGGCCTAGCAGGCCGAAGCCACGCATCGAGAGCGCCGCTCGCCACGAGCGCGTAGGCCCCAACACCCAGGGCAACGGCGAGAAGCCACGCGCCCAGGGCGCCGCCCCGCCTCGCGGGAGGCGGTTCGGGCAAGGATTGCCGGTCATAGGAGGGCGCCGCCGCAGGCATTGATTCCGTCGGCGGTGGAGGCGCCGGAATAGACTCAGCCTGGGTCACCGACCCGGTGCCGAACACGGACTCAGTCGCGGTCTCGAGCGGCGATGGATCCTCAGGCACCGACTCGCGCAGTGGCACCGACGCGGACACTGACACCGCCGCCGCTTCATCGCGTGTCTCCGTCTCCGGGGTCGCCGAGGTCTCGGCGGGCGGCTGCCATTTGCGAATGGTCGCCGTGATGGGCTCTGGTCCCGGCTGGTCCGGCGTGAGTACGACCGCAGCCACTGGAGAAACCGCGGGTGGCGCCTTCAAGTCGGGAACGGGAACCGAGGCGCTCTGAAGGGCAGGCTTCGACGAAGGAACGCGGACCGTCTCTGGCTGAATATCGAGATCGGGCTCAGGCGGCGGAAACGAGGCCACCGCCGTGTCGGCGTCGGTGGTACCCGCGGCCGCACCATCTGGCTCGCCATCGTGGAGAGTATCGGGTTCGGTTTCTTCAATCTCCTGCCGCGGCATTCGAATTCGCTCGGTGATCGGGCCTTCGGGCTCCTGCGACGGCACCTCGGCCCGCAAGGCTTCTACCGGCGAGGTTTCTAGCGAACGTGACGCGGGATCGCGTAACAGCTCATCGAGCTCCGCATCGAGCTCCCGCGCATCGACTTGGCCCACTTCGGGAGCTGGCGGCCGGTCGCTTTCCCGGACGAGACGAGCGAGAACTCGTCGCGAAGCGCCACGGTTGATGGGGATCAGCGACGCCTCGATGGCATCGTGGAGATGCCGCAGGTCGCGCGGGGTCTGTCCCGTGGCCGAGTCGTTCACGAGCTGAAGGAGGTACGGAGGAACTCCAGGTCCGGCCGCAACCAACAGGCGTCCCAGGACCGACACCAAGGATCGCGCCGCCTCGTCTGGTTCGGCACGCTCGGCCGACCCGGCTACGAGCACCGACCCCTCCGCGGTCACACGCACGTCGTCCGCCGCGAGCTTCACGGACTGTTGAAGCAGCCCCTCGCACGCTTCGAGGGCAACGAAAGCACCGATCTCGAACGGAAGGCGATCGCCGCGCTGCTCCAGCTCCTCCACCAGTTGGCCTACGCCGACGTCTCTGCCCATCGCTTCCCCTCAGTCCTGCTCTGGCGGCCGCACGCATACCCCGTGGTCGAGGAGGTAACTCTTGACCTCGGCCACAGTGTAGTGACCGTCGTGAAAGATAGAAGCAGCAAGCGCCGCATCCGCCCCTCCCGCTGAAAGCCCCTCGTGCACGTGCCCGAGGGTCCCCACCCCTCCAGAAGCTATAACTGGAATCGAGATTTCGTCCACAACTGTGCGAGTTAACACCAGATCATAGCCGTCCTGTGTCCCGTCCCGGTCCATGCTCGTCAGGAGAATCTCGCCCGCCCCGTAGTCAGCCATTTGCTTCGCCCAAGCGATCGCGTCGAGCCCGGTATCACGCCTTCCGCCGTGGGTGTACACCGTCCACTGGTTGGCTTCTCCGGGCACACGCTTGGCGTCGATCGCCACCACGATGGCCTGAGAGCCGTACGCCTCTGCCATCTCTTTGATGAAGAGCGGCCGTGCGACCGCGGCACTGTTGATCGACACCTTGTCTGCGCCGGCATGGAGAAGCTCGCTTACGTCTCTCCGCTCTCGGACCCCACCACCGACGGTCAGCGGCACCGCGACC
>CAYZDM010000588.1:0-2410 GCA_964476875.1 uncultured Sandaracinaceae bacterium
GACTTAGTAGTGCTTGCGCAAGGCGAGCCCGAGACGGTAGGTAGAGTCGGATGAAGATCGGGATTGTTTCAATCAATGTGGGTGGTCCTTCGACCGCTGAGAATATGGTCGGCCTGGTGCAGCACGCGGAGGCTGCTGGGATCGAGTCGGTTTGGACCTTCGAGCATGTGGTCGTGCCGACCGACTACGCATCGAAGTATCCCTATGACCGTTCGGGTAAAATGCCCGCCAAGCCGGAGACTGGCTTCTACGATCCTCTGATCTCGCTCGCGCACGTCGCCGCTGCGACGAAAACGATTCGACTCGGCACGGGGGTCAACATCTTTCCCCAAGCCAACCCCATGCTGTTCGCCAAGCAAGCGGCCACGCTCGATGCGCTGAGTGGCGGCCGGTTGACACTCGGCCTCGGCATTGGCTGGCTCTCCGAGGAGTACGATGCGATGGGGACGCCGTTCGAGCGCCGCGGTACGCGCTTCGATGACTATCTGCAAGCGGTGAAGAAGGTCTGGAGCGGTGAAGTCGTCGAGCACGAAAGCGAGTTCCTTTCGTGGCACGGCTTCAAAAGCTACCCGATCCCCGTGCAGAAACCGCACCCGCCGATCCTCATTGGCGGCACGACCACCAAAACGCTGCAACGCGTCGTGAGCGCGGCCGACGGTTGGTATGCGCCAAGCGACTCGCAAGAGGTGCTCACCGACAAGATCGGAGCGCTCAAACAAATGGCGGCCCAGGCAGGACGGCCGTTTGATTCGTTCGACATCACGACGAACTGGCGAATCGCCGTGCGTCCGGATGCGCTACCCGAACTCGAGGACCTCGGGGTCACCCGCGCGGTCGTGCTACTAGGCGCGACCGGCGAGTCCGACCCGAGGAAGGCGATCGACTTGATCGCTTCCAAGGCCGGCCTCTAAACGGCGCATTCAGGGCTGAATATTCATGGTCACGCAGGTGGTCCAAGCGGTGACCTCGGACAGGCAGGCCGCCGAATCGCAGTTGTTGGCCCCGAAGCAGTTGGTCAAGGTCTGTAGCTCTGCCGGACAACTATCTAGCCCGACAGGGAGCTGACCTAGCCCTTGGTCGCAGGCCCCCTGACACTCGGTCTGACTGGCACCGCCGCAGGCCTGGCAGAGCGAGGTGCAGAAGTCCCCTCCGCTGCCGCCGCCCGTGGCACCAGAACCGCCCGATCCGCCCGACGCGCCCGAGCCACCCGATCCGCCCGACGCACCGCTGCCTCCGTCGCCGCCACCGTCATCGCCGCAGCCCGTGATCGCGAGCACACCACCGAATACGATCGCTAACAGAATCTGTTGCTTCTTCATTGCCAAACCTCCTGCGCCCCCCATGCATGAAGGCGTCCACAAGTGGGGGTATCAGAACACTGCTGCTGTGTTCAAAAAATTGTGCTTCTCCCGGTCACAGTTGTGCGTTGACCATACGGGTAGCGCGCCTATGCCGCGGCCCGAATGAACTGCATCAGCTGAGCGAGATTCATCGCGCCGGGCTGACGAACCGTTTCCCGCCCGCCCTTGAACACGGCGGTAGTGGGAATACTGCTGATTTGATAGCGCTGGGCGAGCATGGGGTTCTCGTCTGTGTTGACCTTGGCTAGTCGCACGCTCGGCTCGAGTTCAGAGGCAGCTTGTTCGAAGAAAGGAGCCATCATCTTGCAGGGCCCGCACCAGGGGGCCCAGAAGTCGACCACCAGCGGCAGATCGCCGCGACTCATGTGCTTGTCGAAAGTCTGGTCCGTCAAGACAATCGGCCGGCCGGTAAAAAGTGTCTGCTTGCACTTCCCACAGCGTGGATCGTGCCCCAAGCGCGCGCTCGGAATGCGGTTCAGCGCCTGGCAGCCGGGACAAACGACGATCGGAGAGGCTTGATTCATGACTGGCAAGCTAAGTCTGAAAGTCGTCCCTGCCTAGGGTATCAATATAGATTCGCCGGGCTGATTTCGAACTCTGACTGGCGTGGGGTCAGCGACCGTGACAGGGACTCTGCCCGGGGCGCTCACATCGAAAATTGGCTGCTTGACGCCTCCCGGGGGTCGGCCCATATTCCGGCCCCTTCAGGTAAAGAAATACCCACTTTTCAAGAGAATTAGCGCGAGTAACGCATGGCACTGACCGCCGATAGAAAGACCGAGCTGATCGGTCAATTCCGCAACCACGATACGGACACGGGTTCCCCCGAAGTCCAGATCGCGATTTTGAGCGAGCGGATCACCTACCTGACCGACCACTTCAAAACCCACAAGAAGGACCATCACTCCCGCCGCGGGCTGTTGAAGATGGTCAGCCAGCGACGTCGGCTTCTCGACTACGTCCGTTCCCAGGATGTGGAGCGATACCGCAAGATCATTTCAGAGCTTGGCATTCGGAAGTAAGCTGGGCCCCGGGACGTTGTCCCCTTA
>CAYZDM010000589.1:0-2402 GCA_964476875.1 uncultured Sandaracinaceae bacterium
AGCGCCAGTGCCAGTTGCCAGTGCCAGTGCCGGTGCCGGTGCCGGTGCCAGTGCCAGTGCCAGTGCCAGCGTCCCGGTCCGTGCTAGGGAGGTGTTCTTGAGTGTGTTCTTCTCCTACGCCTTTCGTCCCCTTTTCCTTCTAGCGACGCTGTACGCGCTGACCGTCGTTCCCCTGTGGGCGGCCGCCTGGCTCGGCTACGTGCCGATGCCGGTTTCTCTAGGAACGCCGACGTGGTGGCACGCACACGAGATGATCTACGGCTTCGCCGGCGCCGCGATCGGTGGATTTGCACTTACCGCGGTCGCGGCCTGGACCAAACGTCCTCCTGTGGCCGGCGTTCGGCTCATGATCCTCAGCGCGCTCTGGGTGATCGCTCGCGTCCTGTTTACGCTTCCGGTTTCCAGTGTTCTGGTCGCGGCTATGATCGCCGATCTGGCCTACGGGGTCTTGCTGTTCGCCTTGATGACGCGAGAAGCGGTCGCCGCGCGCAGCGAACGCAACTACAAGGTGCTCCTGATTCTGGGGCTCATGCCGCTGACCAACGCGCTCTTCTTTTTCAGTATGCAACGCCACACGTCTTGGACCATGCCCGCGCTCTTTGCCGGCCTTTGGCTGGTGGTGCTCCTGATCAATCTGATCGGCGGCCGTGTCATTCCAGGGTTCACTCGCAACTGGCTAATGCGGAGTCCGACCCAACCGACGACCGGGCCGGGCGCGCTACCGCCTGCGTTCGACCGCGTGGATCTATCCGCCACCTGGTTCATCTTGGCGTTCGCGGTCCTGCAACTGTTGGGCGCCTATCCCCTAGTGACGGCCGTTGTCGGTCTGACCACCAGTGTCGTGCTGGCCTACCGTCTCACTCGATGGCAAGGCACCCGCACCGTCAGTGAGCCCCTCGTTTGGGTGCTCCACCTGGCCTACGCGTGGCTACCCATTGGTGTGCTGCTGCTTGCATTTGCGCAGCTCGGTTGGGTGCCTCGATCCGCTGGCATCCATGCACTGACCGGTGGGGCGATCACCACCATGATCCTCGCCATCGCCGGCCGAGCGGCGCTGGGTCACACGAGCCGCCCGTTGGCGAGTCATCCCGTGTTGACCGCGTCCTATGTCTTGATCACCATTGCAGCGCTCTGCCGAGTGCTGGCGACCTTCGGCCCGGGGGCGCGTCTCCTGCTCACCGCCTCCGCCCTGTTGTGGTTCTTCGGCTTCGTCTGCTTTGCGTGGCGGTACCTTCCGATTCTGACCGGACCGAAGGCCCAGCAGCCGAACTCGCTGCCTACCGTCTAGAGGGTGTTTCCCGCTCAACCCCTAGAAAAAGAGAACTGTCCCCTTTTCGCGGGATCCTCGTTTGCGTGCGCTTGGGAGGGGGTGGCACCTAGCTCGGAACCGCTACTTCACGACGCGGGACTACATCGTCGTGCCCGACTTAGGGGTGCGTCAGATTGCTGGCGTTAGCCCTGGGGGATCACGATCGTGAACACCGTCCGCCCTGGGCGAGAATCTAGGTCGATGCGGCCTCCGTGCTCGGTCACAATCCGTTCGGTGATTGCCAGGCCCAGTCCGGTGCCACCTTGCTTGCGCGTGTAGTACGGCTCGAAGATCGTCTCCGCCTGGCCCTCGGCCACGCCCACCCCGTTGTCCTCTACCTCGATGGTGACGGTGCCGGCGCTGGCCCGTAGTCGCAGCGTGACGGCGGCACCGCCGGACGGGTGGGCTTCTCGCGCGGCGTCCTGTGCGTTCTGAAGCAGGTTGTGCAGCACCTGAGTGATCTGATCGGCATCGACGAATGCCGCGACCGGGGTCCGCGGGAGGTCTGCTGTGACCGGTGCTTCGCCGTCGGAGTGCAGGGATGCGGCCTGGGCGAGCACTTCTCGGAGGTCTGTCTCTCGCCGCTGCGGTGCCGGAAGCCGCGCGAAACGGCTGAATTCATCGACGATGTTCCGCAGCCGCTCGACCTCTTGAAGGATTGTCTTGGTCGACTCATCGAACATCTCGTCGAAGTCCTCGTGGGAGCGTTCACGCGCCTTGCGCAGGGTTTCGATCGAAAGCCGAATCGGCGAGAGCGGGTTCTTCAATTCATGGGCGAGACTCTTGGCTATCTCCTGCCACGCGGCGATTCGTTCCGTTTGCCGAAGCTGTTCCCGTGCGTCCCGCAGATCACGGGTCATCTTGTTGAAGGCCGTCGCAGTGGCTGGAAACGCACCGGTCGCGCCATCACGGAGCGTCGTATCGAAGTCGCCGCGACCGACCCGGGTGGCGGCCGCTGTCAGTTCGTTCACCGAGGATTGCAGCCAGCGATTGAGGTAGCCACCGAAGATCAGCGCCAGGCCCAGAGCCAAGCCCACCACGCACGCCACCCATAGGAGCAGCGGCGGCCCGCGGCGGTCGAGCCCTGGACGCC
>CAYZDM010000590.1:0-2400 GCA_964476875.1 uncultured Sandaracinaceae bacterium
GCGAAGCGCCGCCCCTTCTCGACGACGAGGACTTTGTAGCCCTTCTGCGTCAGCCGGTGTGCGGACACACTTCCGCCGAACCCCGACCCGACGATGACCCAGTCGTAGTGCTGTTCACCCATGCGGCCATCTTAGGCCGCCATGCGGACGAGATCGAGGCGAGCTAGCCGCCCGCGCCGCCAATCGAGCGCGGCATGCCGATCAGCGTCAACAGTTCCATCCGTGCCGCCGAGTCTTCGAGGAAACAACCCGTCAAACGGCTGGTCGTCGTCCATGAGCCGGGTTTGCGAACGCCGCGGTAACACATGCAGAAATGCTGGCACTGCAGGATGACCGCGGTCCCCTGCGGGCTCAGGGTCTCGTTGATCGCGTTGGCGATCTGTGCGGTGAGCTTTTCTTGTACCTGGAGTCGTTTGGCGAATGTGTCTACTACACGAGCGATCTTCGACAGGCCCACGACCCTGCCGTTCGGGATGTAGGCCACGTGCGCTTTACCGACGAACGGCACCACATGGTGCTCGCAGTGGCTGTAGATCTCAATGTCGCTGATCAGGACCAATTCGTCGTAGCCCTCGACCTCGCTGAATGTGCGGGAGAGGTGGGCTTCCGGATCTTCTTCGTAGCCGCGAAAGTGTTCTTTCATGGCTCCGAGTACGCGACGAGGGGTGTCGATCAGACCTTCGCGCCCGGGGTCGTCGCCGAGGTAGGCGAGGAGTTTGCGGACACACTCTTCGGCTTCTTGGTCGTCCATCTTGTCGCTCATGTCAGTTAGCCACCCTTGGGCCCGAAGCGTGGTCCGTCAAGTCAGTCCCGCGATGTTCGGACTCTAGGATCATGGAGGCTCAGAGGGCGCCCTTGGGGAGCCGTCCACGGTGCGACGATGGCACTCGCGACGTTCCACCCGGGCGGCGAATCGTACGGTTCAAGGACTGACGTGGGTAGGGCCCGTCGCGTCGCGCGCGCCGTGTGGGACCTTCGTGCGCTTCTGGCGTCGGGTCGGCGACCTGAGCCTGATGGCTGACCGCACTCTGCGCGCCCCCCGTGGCTTCGATCGGCGTGCTCTGAACAGACGTCGGAGCGTCGGTGGCTACAAACACTTCGCCGCGGGCGGCTGCCCGGCCGGCACGACGACCGGAGTACACGCAATCTGCAATCGAGAGACCGCTGACGTATTGCCGCGAGCACACGCCAACCGCGTTGCGTCCTGCCGCGTACAATCCTGGGATCACGCTTCCGTTCTCGCCCTTCACTTGTCCGGTTTGTTCGTTCACGACCAGCCCGCCGAGGGTCAGCGTCGGACAAGGGAAGCGCTTGCTCTGGATTCCCGCGTTGATCACGAAGTAGGGCCCCTTGCGCATCGAATGCATTCGGTCCGAGCCCTTGTTGAACCGGTCTTCGGTTTTGCCCTCGGCTGCGTCGTTGTACTCGTCTAGCGTCTTGCGCAGCGCTTCGACGGGCACCTTCGCGACCTTGGCGAGTTCTTCGACGGTCTTGGCTTCCTTGCTGTTGAACCACAGGTTCAGGAGCGCAGGCGCACGCTGGAACCACTGTGCTTGCCCCGGCTTACACTGCTCGCGCGCAATCTTCTTGAGCTCGTCGTTGATGACGAGGAGCGCCACGCCGTCGTTGTGCTCGACCATCGCCTCGCCGACTGCTGCGCCGTACATGAACTCGTTGATGTAGCGCTCGCCCTTCTGGTTGATGATCATTCCCTTGGCGAACGCTTCGGGCGGGTTGATGAATCGCCACGCCGAGATGCGGTCCATGAGGTCGGTTGTGCCACCGACACTCTGGCCCAAGAGGATGCCGCTTCCGTTGTCGGAGGTGGTTCCAAGCGGCATTCCGCTTCGGTACTTGGGCGCGATTTCTTTCACCATCTTGCGGTTGTAGATGAAGCCACCGGCCGCGAGGACCACGCCGTTCGTTGCGCGAACGCGTTTGACCACCGAGTGCTCCGCTTCGATCTTGAAGCAACGCGCGCGGAGTCTTGCGGCTACCTTCGGGTTGTACTTCACGATCGCGACGCCGGCTTGATTGAGCCGTCGGTAGAGCTTGCTCCAGATGCCTTTTTCGATTTGGCGGTACTCGACGCCGAGGACGCGGTTCTTGCTGTCGATGATGAGCCGCGTGACGCGTGTTTCGTACTCGACCTGCACGCCTGCGCTGTGCGCCGACGTGCGCAGCGGTTCGTAGAAGCTCTCGCCCGGGAGGCCGGCACCCTTTGCGCGATGACCCCGCGGCGCAGGCTTGGCGGCTTCCTTGTATGGGGTGAAGCTTTCGTTGCCCGAGTAGTAGAGGTAGTAGTCGTCGGTTGGGTAGCTGGTCTTGTACGGGCAGAGCGACGCCTCGAACGGCACCCCTTGCTCTTCGAGCCAGGTGAGGTTGTCGACGCTCTTGTCG
>CAYZDM010000591.1:0-2391 GCA_964476875.1 uncultured Sandaracinaceae bacterium
TGGTCACCGAGCACGATTTCTCTCCGGCCGATGCCGTAACCTTGTGTGAGCGGGCGTTCCGAGCAGGTGGGGTTGCGCGCGATGCGGTGTATCTGACGAGCTGGCTACGGGTTCGACGCGCAGTCGACCAAGGCGAAGCCAATCTCGGCGAGCTCCAATTGGGCAAGGTGTCGCTGAGCGCGCTGCCCGAGCTACGGAGGCTTGCCCGCGAAGGTCGCGTCACGCAGCCAGTCTACTTGTCGAACTTGGCCAGGAGCCTGGGCAAGACGGGCCCTGGGACGAGATCAGCCACATTCCCGCCGAGCCTAGCGACCTCTTTGACCAGGTTGGACGCGACGTAGAAGTAGGCGTCGTTGGCCATGATGAACACGGTCTCGACGTCTTGGTTGAGATGACGGTTCATGTTGGCCATCTGAAGCTCATACTCGAAGTCCGCGACCGCGCGAAGTCCGCGCAAAATCACACGCGCGTTGCGCCGCTGCGCGTAGCTTACCAACAGGCCGTCGAAGCTATCGACTTCGATGCGGCCCGGCTCGGCACCCATCTCGGCTGCCGATTCGCGGATCATTTCCATTCGCTCCGCGACGCTGAATAGCGACTGCTTCGAGTCGTTGTTCAGAACGGCGACGATAATCTTCTCAAAGGCCACCAAGCCGCTGTGAAGGATGGAGGTGTGTCCCTTTGTGATCGGGTCGAACGACCCGGGATAAACGGCGATGCCTCTCACTGCGTGCCTTTCTCGGGTGCGTACACGCCGAGGCTAATACCGGTTTGACCATAGCGGTAGTCCGCTTCCGAAGCGAGCCCATTTGGCCAGAGCCAATCGTGGGTCGTAGGGTGCTCGACGACGATCCATGCGCCGGGACTGAGTCGACCAGAGTTGGCGAGCGCATCGAGGAGCATCGGGATCGACCCGATTTGTGCGTAGGGTGCGTCCGCGAACACCAGGGTGAAGCCGTTCTCTGTTTCGGGGAGCTTGCCGACGGCGCTCCTTGGATCACCCAGAAGGTCCACGCGTGAGATGCGTAGTGCTTCGGTGAGGCCGAGGCCCTTGGCGCTTTCAGTCAGTTGCTGGATGGCACGAGGGTCCCGGTCCACGACCACCGCGCGCAAGGCGCCGCGCGACAGCGCTTCGAAGCTGAACGCTCCCGTCCCCGCGAATAGGTCGAGCACGCGCGCGTCATCGAACGCCCGGCGGGCCTCCAGCGCCGAACCGAGGGCTTCACGCACCCGGTCGGAAGTCGGTCGCGTGTCTCGCCCGATAGGCGCCCCAAACCTCCGTCCCGACAGCCGACCCCCAATTATTCGCATCGAAGTGAAGCTAGCAGCCAAACGTACGTCGGAGGGGTGAATTGTACTACCCGCTCTCAGATGCTACGACCCCTGAGCCTTTAGGGAAGCTTACCGACATGCGGAAGATTTGCCTTCGCTGCGGTTCGAAGTTCGCGAGCCGAGCCGAATTTTGTCCGCACGACGGTAGTCTGCTCGTGTCCGATGACGAGATCGCTGACCCTTTGCTAGGGACAGTTCTGCTCGAACAGTTTCGGATCGAAGAACAGATCGGGACCGGCGGCATGGGCACGGTCTACCGCGCCCACCAAAGCACCGTCGGTCGCGACGTCGCGATCAAAGTTCTGAAGCCGGAGCTGGCGCGTGACGAGCAGGCAGTTTTCCGATTCGAGCGCGAAGCCCGGGTCGCGATCTCTCTAGACCATCCCAACCTCGTTCGCGTCTTTCTCTCCGGCAGGCTCTCCGATGGGCGGCTCTACATCGTCATGGAGTTGCTCGAGGGTCGCTCGCTCGCCGATGAGTTGGACGAACTAGGCCTGCCTTCATTGGAGCGCGCGCTCGTCATGACGATGAAGCTTTGCGCGGGGCTCGGCGCCGTGCACGCGGCCGGGATCGTGCACCGCGACATCAAGCCGGAGAACATCTATCTCGTACGACGAGGCACCGACCCCGATTTCGTCAAGCTGGTCGACTTCGGAATTGCGCGCATCCTCGAGCCGGACGGGGCTAGCACGACGACTCAAAGCGGCCGTGTGTTCGGAACCGCTACCTACATTTCGCCAGAGGCGGCGCTTGGTGAGCCGACCGATCAGCGAAGCGATATCTACTCCTTGGGTGTGCTGACCTATCAGCTGTTGACCGGGGAGCTTCCCTTCGAAGGCAAGACGGCAGGTGCGGTGTTGATGCAGCACGTTCATCAAGCGCCACCTCTTCTTCAGTCGAAGGGTCGTGGCGTGGAGGTTTCGGACGACGTCGCTAGTGTCGTGATGCGCTCACTCGGCAAGGACCCGGACGCTCGCCAACAGACGCTTGCCGAGTTCCTGAACTCGCTTGCGGAGGCATCAGGCGGCGCGGGCCTACTCAAAGATGAGCGTCCCCTCC
>CAYZDM010000592.1:0-2390 GCA_964476875.1 uncultured Sandaracinaceae bacterium
ACATAGGCCTCCACCCATGAAGGGGTGAATTCGAGGTCGGAGCCTCTCAAGATTGCACTTTGTTCATCGAACTGGCTCGGATTGGCACAGTCTTGCTTCTCGCTCAGCAGTGGCCCGACGTAAACCTCGTCGCCTCGGCCCTGGGCCGCCACATAGACTCCGGGGATCTCGGCGCAGTCGCCGACCGTGAGCAAGTCCTCGATCGGCGTGACCGTGAAGTCTTCGAGCACAGGCTCGCCGTCGACCGTCACCCGCGCTCGCAGCATCGGCCGGTTGTCGTCGTCGAGCCAAGGTCGAAGCTCGATCTCCACTTCGACATCTAGGTCGACGGTTGCGGTGGTGCGGGCCACCTCGACGTCTGCTTGCGTGACGAGCACCAGTCCGCCCGCATGGAGGGTCACAGCAAGCTCGTCCTGAAGCTTGTTGCCCAGCGCCGAGTCGTTGGCGATCGTCAGAACGACACCGGCGTAGTGGTCGCATTCCTCGTCCTGACTACATCCGCCCGAATCGCTGGCACGTAGCGTGGTGCTCACCCATCCACCGAGCCCGACCGAAACGCAGTCACGGCTCAAGAGCGCGCGTGGTGAATCATCCGGGAGGAAGCCACCGACGAACGTCACGCCCTCAAACGAGGGGCGAAGCGGTGCCCAGGATCCGACCCCACCGGTCGTTGGGGCGAATATCCAGCGGTCGTTGAGGTTGGCGTCGCTCCAATCGGTTTCGAGTGTGGTCGAGCGACGTTGACAGCAGGCGGGTTCTTCGTCGCAGTCCGAGTCGTTGCAGTCAAAGGCGAGATCGTCGTCGTCATCGAGACCATCACTACAAAACAACTCGATCCCGGTGCCACCGTCGACGCCGCCATCCGGTGGCGCCAGATTGCGGTCGGGTGCATTGAGCCAAGAGCAGCCGGTCGCGACGACCAGAAGCAGCGCGTAGAACGAACGCATCATTGCGCCGCTCCAAAGGGCATGCGGATCGACGCGAAGCCACCTTTCCTCGATACCGAGACGGCCACTTCGGGCGCTTCGCGTTTCTGACGCTTGCGGTGCACGCCGTACAGAACGATCGCGCTTACCCCTAGGGCGATAGTCGTACCCCAAAGGACGTCCGCCGCGACGTTGAAGCGATCGGTCCGGTCGGCCAGGTGTTCGGCATTGCGTAGATCGGCCTCGTCCCCGCTCATTCGATAGGCGGCCGCCGCGTTGCTCTGCTCGTCGTTCAGCGATCTTGCGCGGAGCGAGAGGCCGAGGGCGACGCCAGCGGTCACCAGTGTGCTGGCCGCGGTTCCAATCGCCGCGTTGCGAAGCCGCGGTCGCTCGCGAGGCTCGGACCCCTGTCCTTCCAAAGGCATGGTGAGCACGACGGATGGCCCGCCCACCTCAACCGTCACATCACGCTCCGCGACCTGACCGTTGAGTTCGACGCGGACGTAGTGAGGGCCCGGCTGCACATTCAACGCGCTGTTCGCCTCGATTTGATCGCCGTCGAGGAGGACCGTCGCCTCGGGATCGGTTTGGACTGTGACGAGGACCGGCAAGGGCGAGAGGGGCAGATCCACGACGACAGTGTCGCCACGCACGATCTTCTGCGTGCGTTCGATCGGCGCATACCCGTCTTTTTCGATGAACGCGCGGTGGTCGCCGGGGGGCAATGCGAGCTCGATCGGAGTCTCTCCCCGAGGGGCAAGATCTTTTCGGTCCACCCAGAGCAAGGCGCCTGCCGGCTCGGTCACCACGTGAAGCACGGCGACCTTGATTCGAAGCGCGTCTTGTCGTCGGGTTGCTTCCTCGCGGTCCGGTGCCGACAAGCCTTCGATGCGTAGATACTCGCTGAAGTAGTTGAACGACTCGTCGTACCGTCTCAACTCATCGAGCACGATCGCGGCGTTGAACAGGGCGTTGCGGCTGCGGACGATCTGAAGGCTGTCGACGTAGGCCTCGAGGGATCGCTGAAGGAGCTTCGTGTGTCGCGCGCCGCGCGCCTGGCTTGCGTCTTGGAAGAGCCGGTTGCCTTCATCGAAGTAAGTTCGAGCCTCCACGTTCTCCATCGTTCCCTGCGCCGCGACGAGCGCGGGGCTCACTAGGCCGAGCGCGGCAAAGAGAAGAAAGGGGAGAAGAGAAGGCACGTGTCAGAAGTCTGTCTTAATAGGAGGTGGTTTGGGGCGCGACTTTTTCCTGAGTCGCACGCGCACCGAATCGTCCTCGCCCGCGATGAGGCGACGCAGCTCGCTTTGGTAGCCCTGAAGCGAAAACCGTACCGTCGCTTCCGAGCCTCGGTCCAGCTCGAGCTCCAGCGGCGTCCTGCCCTTTCTGTCCCCGTTTAACGCGACGAAAGCACCGCTGGGGCTCGAATCGAGCATGAGCTTCACTCGTTCGACCGGGGCTTCACGC
>CAYZDM010000593.1:0-2389 GCA_964476875.1 uncultured Sandaracinaceae bacterium
TTCAAGGTGGGCGCGGTGCCGTTCCACATGTGGGTGCCCGATTCCTACGAGGGCGCGGCTACGCCGGTCACGACGTTCATGTCGGTTGGGGTGAAGGCCGCGGCAGTGGCGGTGCTCATCCGGGTCTTGGTAGGCGCGTTCGGCGACCCAGCAAGCATGGGGCTCTACACAGGTTGGACGCCCGTAATCATTTTGCTCGCCGTCGTCACCATGGTGTACGGCAACCTAGCAGCCTTGGTGCAGACGAGCGTCAAGCGCATGTTGGCCTATTCGTCGATCGCCCATGCCGGCTATATCTTGGTCGGCTTCGCGGCCGTCCATGAAGTGGGTTCGTTCGCAGTGAGCTCGGTGCTCTACTATATTGCCGCGTACACAGTTTCGAATGTTTTGGCGTTTGGCTCGCTCATCTTGATGGGGTCGAAGGGCAAGGAGGCCGTCAGCTACGATGACCTCGCCGGGGCAGGGGGCCGCCATCCGATGGCCGCATTCTTCTTCGTGATTGGCGTGCTCTCGTTGCTCGGGATGCCGCCTACCGCCGGGTTCTTCGGCAAGTACTACGTGTTCAGCGCCGCGGTTCAGGCGGGTGGGCCGATGATCTGGGTAGCGGTCATCGGGGTACTCGCGAGCGCGGTCGGCGCCTACTACTACCTCAAGGTCATCGTGTACCTCTTCATGCGCGAACCGCAGGAAGACCAGCCCATCGCGGTGCCGATGCAGTCGGTCTACGTCGCCGTCGCTCTCGTGTTGGCCGGCATCTTAGTGGTTCATATGGGGATTGCCCCGAGCCGGTACCTCGACATGGCCGTCTCGGCAGCCTCTAGCCTGGTAAGCTAGCCAGGCCCTTAGCCCGACCGAGTCGGTCGCCGGGTCGAACGAGCAGGCGGCGTGGACGCTGCTCCGGGAGTGCATTGAATGCGCGCTTCCAATCGGCGAACCGACCACCGGCATGCACCGCATCGAGCACTGCCCGTCCTTCGGCTCGGCCGCCCTGGGCCAGCACGTATTCTACCCAGGCCCAGCGAGCGCTGGTTGCGCGAACGTCGACGCGGCCTCGAACGCCACGCCGGAGCCGGCGGAGCCGGGCTTCGACCAGGGGCATTCCGGCGAAGGGCGTGCCGTCGAGTGGCGTGTTTCGTTTGGCGACGAACGGTGCGACGCCGAGAGAAAGTGGGATGAGCGCCGACAACTCTTTTCCGAACTCGATCAGCTCGTCGATGTCCTCGTCGGTTTCGCTCGGAACGCCCACCATCACATAGAGCTTCAGACGCTTCATACCGTGGCGCCGAGCGAGCTGGGCGGCCTGTCGGAGCTGTTCTTCGCTCGTCTTGCGTTGAATGAAGTCGCGCATCCGCTGGCTCGCGCCATCGCTTGCGGTCGTCAGGATTCGGTGACCACCTCTTCGGAGCGCTGCGACGAGATCGTCGTTCAACCGATCCGCGCGAAGCGAAGATAGTCCGACCTCACGGCCTGAATCCGCAAGGGCGTTGACGATTTCAGTTATCTGCGGGTGGTCCGTGGTGGCGGCGCCGACCAAGCCCACTTTCTTCGCGCCGCTCGGAATCAACGACAGTATTCGGTCCATCTTGACGATGCGCATGCCGTCGTTGGTCGAGCGTCGCATCACGCAATAGGTGCACCCACGGTGGCAGCCGCGCTCGGGTTCGATCAGAAACATGTTTCGGAGCTCGGTGTGCGGCGTGATGATCTGCGAGAACGCGGGGAGCTTGGTGGTGTCCGCCTTGTCGATGGGGGGCAGGATATCGCCGTGCGCGCTCGGCACGAACACGTGTGGCTGACTCGATAGCGTGCGCATGGCGCTGTCGTTGGAATCGGAGCCGAAGATGACGTCGAGGGCGGTGTGCACCGATTGGTCCGCCTCGCCCATGATCACCGCGTCGACGAACGGTGCGAGGGGGAGGGGGTTGCTGAATGTCAGTGGACCCCCTGCCAGGATGAATGGATGCTGCTCGGTTCGGTCCTCTGCAAGCGGCGGGATTCCTGCGAGTTCGAGTGTTTGGATCAGCCCCGCGAGTTCGGTCTCGTACGCGACGGACACGGCGATGACCCGATAGTCGGAGATTGGCCGCAGGGCCTCGTAGGTGATCAATGGTACGCGTGATTGCTGCCAGGCTTCGACGTCGTCGGGCAGAAACGCGCGATGCGCCGCCCGCCCCTCGGTCGCATTGATCGTCCTGTAGATCGTCTGGTACCCAAGCGACGACATCCCGACGCGATACGGACTCGGATACAACAGGGCCACGGCCTCCGGCGCATCCTTCTCGATGCCCCCGACCTCGTCCCTCATCCGCGCCAAAATCGTCCCCTTCAAATCACTCACAACCGCACCTTAGAGGGGACCGCCCCCACATTGTACCCGCCCGAAAAAGGG
>CAYZDM010000594.1:0-2389 GCA_964476875.1 uncultured Sandaracinaceae bacterium
GTAGACAATGCGGCAAGCTCAGGTGGCAACGGCGTCCTGCCGCAGGGCGGCTGTAAGGGAGAGCCAGCTTCGCCGGCGAGCCAGGATCAACGCTGCGACGGAAGCGCCACGCTGCGCTTCGCGAACATGCGGCTTCGAATGCAGCCGACGCTATCGTTGAGCGACAACATTCGCGTCCACATGATGTTGGACGTGTTCGACAACCTCGTGCTCGGGTCCACCTCCGAGGTGAAGTCAGTCAACGAGGTCGGGCAGATTCCAGGGCGCGCTCCGGGCGTGCCCGTGGATGCGCTGACCCAGACCTCACCTCCCCCCGAGTCGTTCCGCAACACGGTCGGTGACAACATCTACTTCCGGCGCGTCTGGGGCGAGGTGACCAACAGCACCATTGGTCAGCTCCGCTTCGGTCGGATGGGACACCAGTGGGGCCTCGGAATGCTCTGGAATGCGGGCGAGGGGACCAACCCGCTCGAGACGCAGCTCGACTCGGACTTTCAATCCGAGATCGACCGCATCCAGCTCATCGGCAAGTTCAAAGGCATCTTTTTCGGCGTCTCGTGGGACTTCGCGAACAAGGGCTACATCTACAATCCGGTCGAAGAAATCCAGAACATCGCAATCGACGCGAGCCGCTTGGATGACACGCGCCAGTGGAGCTTCCTGGTCGCACGCCGAATGGAGCCCTTGGCACAAGAGAAGCGGCTGGCCCGAGGCAAGTGGGTAATCAACGGCGGCGCCTACTTCATTTACCGGTCGCAGTTCTTGTCGACCTCGACCGCGCCGTTGCTCGGGACGATTAACGACATCGAGAATGCCTTCGTTCGGCGCGACGCCAAGGTCTACATGCCTGATGGCTGGTTCCAAGTCCTTTGGAAAGATCTGCGAATCGAGATGGAGTTCGCCGGGATCCTCGGTCAGGTTCAGAACCTCTCCCCTGGCGAGTTCCCACCAACGGCCGAAGGCGGGAAGTTCAAGCTGCGACAGTGGGGTCTGGCCTTCGAAGGCGAGTACCGGTTCCTCAACAAGAAGCTCGGTGTGTACCTCAAGGGCGGGATGGCCTCCGGCGATCCCGACGTCGTAGGGCTCTCGCAGTACGAGGATCTCGCGACGCAGCCCGTCGGCCAGAAGACGGTCTCCAACTTTTCGTTCCATCCCGACTACCGCATCGACTTGATCTTGTGGCGCCGCATCATGGGGCGCATCGCCGGCGCCTACTACCTCGCGCCGTCGGTGAGCTACGACATCATTCGCAGCGACTTCGGCCGCGTGCTCGGCGCTCGATTCGACTTCATTTACAGCCGCGCGATGTACCAGCAACAGGCCTACGCCTCCGAGCCGAACCTAGGTGCAGAGCTCGACCTGTCGATCTACTACCGGACCGAAGACGGCCCGAGCGTCAAGGACGGCTTCTACGCGGCAGCGCAGTTTGGTATCTTGTTCCCGCTCAATGGACTTCAGTATCTTGAGGTGAACGGCATTCGTGAGCCGGGTACCGAGGGCTTGGGGACCAGCCGCGCGATGACAATGAGGCTGATTCTCGGAATCCAGTTCTGAGGCTACTGTTGAATCAGTGACTCGGCCTTGGCCGCAACGCGCCATTGCCTGCAGCCTTCCGCCAGTACGATGCCTCGAAGCTCCGTGAGCGCAGTCTGCAGCTCGTCGTTGACGATCATGTAGTCGAAGAACGGGTAGTGTCCGATCTCCTCCCGCGCCTTGTCGAAGCGCAACTGGCGTGACGCCGCGTCATCGGAACCGCGGCCGTCCAGGCGACGACGAAGCTCCTCCATGGAGGGAGGCAAGATGAACACACCGATGGCGTGAGGAAATTTCTCTTTGATCTGGCGGGCGCCCTGGTAGTCGACGTCGAATAGCACGCCGCTCTTGCCCGCTGCCCGAGCAAGCTCGAGCTCGGTCACGCTGGTTCCGTACAGGTTGCCGTGCACTTCTGCCCACTCAGCAAAGCCGTTGTTGTCGACGATTCGGTGGAACGCGCCTTCGTCTACGAAGTGGTAGTCCTGACCGTCGACTTCATTTGCGCGGGGCTTGCGGGTGGTGTGCGACACGCTGAAGCGGAACTCGGAAAACTCCTGCAGAAGGCGTCGGGTCAGTGTCGTCTTACCCGCACCAGACGGCGAGCTGACGATCAACAAAACCAGGTCTCCATCGGCCGGCGCGGCGACGCTCATTCAACTACCCCTCCGATGAGATGAGTACCGTGCCGAATCGCTCGATTACAGGACATTCTGTGCCTGCTCCCTCATTTGCTCGACGCAGGCCTTTAGCGCAATGACGTGCGTCGTCATCGTCGTGTCCTGCACCTTTGAGCCGATCGTGTTGGCCTCTCGAGCCATCTCCTGCAGCAGGAAGTCGATGCGCTTACCGACCGGTG
>CAYZDM010000595.1:0-2384 GCA_964476875.1 uncultured Sandaracinaceae bacterium
AGGTCTCGGCCATGCCGCCCACTCCAAGTCGCTCGACCAACTCGTAGTCGCCAAAGCGTTCGGGCATTCGGGGCATGAACAACCAGCTTATCACAAGAGCAGCCGTCACCGAACGGCTTCAGCCGAGCGCGGCTTCCAACGCCCGGAGGCAGAACTCGACGTGCCAATGCGGGAGTCCTCACCTCGTTGCTTAGCTTGCGGCTATGTGGGGGGGTGGGCTATGGGCAGCTCTGGCGTAGTGACCGTGCCGACACATCGGGGTGAAATCGGCGAGAGGGTCCACCGGCATCGCAGATGCCGGCCTATCTAGGAATGGAGGGATCAGTGAAGGGCAAGCAAGCATTTCAATACTGTGCGATCGCGCTGTCGTTGGCCGCCGGGCTGACCGGTTGCAAGGACGATGGCGCCGCGATCAGCGCCCTGGAGGAGCTGACGACTCAGCTGTCCGACCAGGTGGCTGAACAGAACAAGCAACTCAGCAGTCTGACCGCGGGGCTCCAGACCTGCATGAAAGACCTGGCCACGACAAAGGGCGAGGCCGTGGTGATCGAGTCTCCGAAGGCGACCGCTGACGTTCCATCGCTCGAAGGCGAGGCCAACCTGGCTTCTCTCGGAGCTTTGAAGCAGGCGTTGAACGAGACCATCGAGAAGCAGAAGGGCGCGCTGGACGACCTGAAGGCCACGGGCGAGCAATGCGCGACGGACCTCAAGGGGGCCCAGGAAGCGGCTGCAGACGAAGCTGCCGCAGACACCGAGGCCGCAGCAGCCGACGAGGCTGCCGCCAAGGCGGCGGCAGATGAGAAAGCAGCCAGGAAGAGGGCCGCTGCCAAGAAGCGAGCGGCGAGGTCGAAGAAGCCGACCGCGGTTCAAGATGCCGAGAAGACCGGCACTCCGACCAAGGGAACTCGGAGTCGTTACTAATGATTAGGGAGGGATTCATGAAAAAATTGTTTTTGGGGATTGTGCTCATCTCAGCGGTTGTGGCCGTGGGTTGCGGCGACACAGACGGCACCGGTGGAGCTGGCGGCGCCGGCGGAGCTGGAGGCACCGGTGGTGCACCGATCATCGGCCCGCTGACTTGGTCGGCACCGGGGTTGACGATCGTGGGCGACGACTGCGATTTCTTCGTGGACGAGCCGTTGGTCTTCGAGATGACCATCGAGGGAAGCAACGTGGTCATGGAGGACGCTGACCCGCAAAGCGCGCTTACGGTTTCGACGGACAGCTACAGCCCGGAGGACGATGAGGTTCTGCTCACCGGTCTTGCGATGAATGACAACTTCCCTCCATGCGTGGTCGGGCTCGATGACGCCATGCAGCTCTTGCTGGATGATCCGGACGCTAGCCTCGATGAGAACGAAACCGTGCAAGTCACTTGGGACCACGTCGAAACTGATGAGAGTGACGTGCCAGGGGACTGCGAGGGCGAATGGTTCGTTGCGTTGCCCTGTGCCGGCGAGGTGACCTTTACGCTGACACAGGACCTCGAGTAGGCAGGATTCCGTGAAAGGCGCGCAGGGCCGCTCGACGGCTCTGCGTCGCCTTGTTCGGAGCGCTCACGGGGCGGTTGCTTCAGCCGAGCGCGGCTTCCAACGCCCGGAGGCAGAACTCGACGTGTTGCGGCGTCGCCGAGGCACCCATCAGTCCGATTCGCCACGCTCCGCCTTTGAAGTCGCCCAAGCCACCGCCGATCTCGAGGCCATGATCGGCCAACAGCGTTGCGCGCACGTGGGCATCTTCAACCCCATCGGGGATGCGCACCAAGGTTAGGGGAGGGAGGCGCGCCGACTTCTCGACGAGCAGTTCGAGTCCCAACGCCTCGAGCCCCTGCTGAAGCGCTGCAGACTGAACGCGGTGGCGCGTATACCGTGCTTCAAGCCCCTCTTCGAGTACGAGTCGAAGTGCTTCGTGTAGGGCGAAGATCATGTTGACCGGTGCGGTGTGGTGATAGACGCGCTCTCCACCGAAGTACCGACCGATGAGATTCAGGTCGAAGTACCAACTTTGAACGGGCGTCGCTCGGCTCGACAACACCTCCCACGCTCGTTCGGAAAACGAAACAGGCGAGAGCCCCGGTGGGCATGACAGACACTTCTGCGTGCCGGAATACACAGCGTCGATACCGAATCGATCGACGTCGACGGCGGTACCCCCAAGCGAAGTCACGGCGTCGACGACGAGCAGTGCGCCGCACGAGTCGGCGATGGCGCGAAACGGAGCGAGGTCTTGCAGCACCCCGGTCGATGTTTCCGCGTGCACGAGCGCGAGGACTTTGAACGGGCGCTCCCTGGCTGCCCGCGCGACATCGTCGGGGTCGAGTGCTCGGCCCCACGGCGCGTCCACCAACGTCACCTCCGCGCCACATCGGCGCGCCACCTCCGCCA
>CAYZDM010000596.1:0-2381 GCA_964476875.1 uncultured Sandaracinaceae bacterium
TGATCAGGTCATCGTGAGTGAGGTCGGCCCGTCCGCCGTCCTCACCGTCGAACAAGGCCTTGATCGCCTTCAATGGGAGGAAGCGTTCATGCTGAAGCTTCTTGACGAGGTGCAGCCGTTCGAGGTGCCCCTCCGTGTACCAGGCCATGTTGCGGCCGGTCTTTCTGCCCGGAGGTAGAAGACCCTGCTGAATGTAGAAGTGAATCGCCTGACGCGGCAGGCCGGTGGCCTCGCACAAGTCCTTCATGCGGTAGCACCAACGCGCTTCGTCTAACTCTGCGGTTTCAGCGGCGGCTGTCACGTGCCCTCCACTTGGATCTTCATTTGCGTCATTGGACGTCCGACGCAGGTGAGGACGTAGCCTTCGGCTCGCTCGGCGCGGGTGAGGCAGTTCGGCTCCTCCATTTGGATGTCACCTTCTGCCCGGTGAACGCGGCATGCTCCGCAACCACCCATTGCGCATGAGAAGGGCATGTCGATGCCCGCCGCCAGTGCGGCCTCGAGAATCGTCTGGCCCGGTTCCACTTGAACGCCGTGTTCGTTCCCTGCTTTGGAGATGACCACGAGCTCGGTCTTGTCGCTGCCGGCCTCACCGGCGCGGGCCTCCGGGCTGGTGAACCGTTCTTCAGCGATTCGACTCGCGTCGATTCCTCGCCGACTGAGTGTCTCATGTGCCGCTTCCATCATGGGCGTTGGCCCACAGATGAAGTATCGGATGAGGCCATCATCCTCGATTCCGAGGGTGTCTAGTCGCGCCGCGAGCACCTCGCTACCAAGCAACCCTTCGCCCGCGGACCAGTCAGCAGGAGGCTTCTCGAGGACGTAATCTACCACCAAACGCCCCTGGAACTCCTCGCCTAGCGCGTCCAAACGTTCTTGGAAGATCACATCCTCCCAAGCCCGGTTGCCGTAGATTAGGGTCACTCGACTGCCACCCTCGACGCGGAGGACCGTTTCCAGAAGGCTCATGATCGGCGTGATGCCGCTCCCGCCCGCGACCATGACCAGATGTCGCTCGTTGACCTGTCTCGGTTCGATGGTGAAGTTGCCGGACGGGCCCAAGACAGCGAGTTCGTCGCCGACTTGCGTCGTGTCGTTCAAATAGTTGCTGACCCGGCCACCTTGGATCCGCTTGACAGTCACGTGTACTGGAACACCAGGAACACATGCGCTTGCTAGCGAGTACGCACGTCGCAGCCGCTCGCCATCGATGCTGACGTCCACGCTGAGGAACTGACCTGGTCGAAACTCGAGGGCCGATCCGTCGGCTTCGGTCACGTAGATCGACACCGCGTCTTTGGTTTCGCGAACGACTTCCACGACCTTCAAGGGCCGAGCCATGTTCGGAGTCTTGCCTGGTAGCGACACCACCGCGCCGGGCGAGGCATGCGGGCGCTCGATCACTGGGTTGGGGGTCTTTCCGAGGATCAGTCGGTTGTGAAGCATCCGGACATCGCGTTGGGCTGCCCGGATTTTGTTCGCGATCCCACGCGGCAGCAGGTCGAGTGGATCGACTTCGTTCAGAGGCGTGGGAGCCTCCATGTCGTTGAGGACCGGCTGCGGTGCCTTGCCCGTCGTGCGATCGAGGACCATCGCTGCATCGAGGCGAGTCTGCTCGATCCATGGAGTGAGTGCGCTTGGAAGCGCCCGCGCCGCAAGCGATGCGGCGGCGTCAAGCCGGCCGGGACGCCGTCGTTTGTTGCCCTCCATCAGACTCAGAATGCCGAAGTTGATGATAGATGTCAAGTGTTACTAGACACTTTACTGGGGAGGCGGGCTATCCTCCGGCAACCTCATGATTCCGACCCCATTTGTCTCTCCGATTGAGGTTTCGCGTTGGCTCGACGAGGCGGTCGTCCTCGATGCACGGGGCGGTCCAGGTGGGGCGGAAGACTATCGCCAGGGTCATGTGGCGGGGGCGGCGCACGCGGATCTCGAAGCCGATCTCTCCGGCGTTGGCGATCCGGCCGCAGGGGGCCGGCACCCGCTTCCCGCGCTCGAACCCTGGCTTGCCCGACTTGGGGCTTGGGGAGTTTCGCCGACGACGCCGGTCATTGTGTATGACGCCGTCGGTGGCGGGATGGCTGCGGCTCGCGCCTGGTGGATGCTCCGCGCCGTGGGTCACGAGGCCGTTGCTGTGGTTGAGGGTGGTTGGCAGGCGCTGCTTGCAGCAGGCGTCCCGACCGACAACGGCGACTCCACCACGAGCCCGGTCGAACCGTATCCGACTGACGTGGTGGGCTGGCCCTCGGTTAACGCGACGATGGTCGAGCAGGTTCGCATCGATCCAACTTGGCGCCTGATCGATGCACGCGCGCCGGCGCGCTACCAAGGATTGTCAGAGCCCCTCGATCCAGTCGCGGGTCACATACCGGGGGCGC
>CAYZDM010000597.1:0-2379 GCA_964476875.1 uncultured Sandaracinaceae bacterium
CTCGGCTTACGTGGCCTGAACTCGGAGGTCGTGGTGGATAACACCCCGTCATTCCGCGGGATGGTCAAAAAGGTGCTGCACCTGGTCGAAGTTGAGGAAATCAATGAGTGAGCAGAGCAAGATCCCAATCCTTTCGAGGCTCCGCCCTGCTGAGGGCGCGGTGCGAGGAAAGCGACGCAAGGGACGTGGTCCGGGCTCCGGCTTGGGCAAGACCGCTGGCCATGGTCAGAAGGGCCAAAAAGCCAGACATCCCGGTAATTTCAGCAAGCTCGGGTTCGAGGGTGGCCAGACGCCGCTCTACCGACGCCTACCAAAGCGCGGGTTCGTCAATCCTTTCACGAAGAAGGTCGCGACCGTCAACGTGAAGGACCTGGCTCGCTTCGATGCCGGCGCCACGGTCGACGAGGCGGCTCTGCGAGAAGCTGGCCTCATCAAGCGCAAAGTGGACATCATTAAGGTTCTCGGCGATGGCGAGCTCGACAGGGCTCTCACCGTCAAAGTCCACGCTGCTAGTGCCACCGCCACGCAGAAGATCGAAAAGGCGGGTGGCACGATCGAACTAGTCGTAGCGGCCGCCTCCACTGAAAGCCCGTAGCAAGCCATGAGCACCGTCGCGAACATCTTTCGAATACCCGAGCTCCGTCGCCGCATCCTCTTCACGTTGGGGATGCTGGCGGTGTATCGCATCGGGATCTTCGTCACGACCCCCGGCGTCGACCGGGCGGCCATGCGCAAGTATGTAGCCGGCCAGTCGGGTGGCTTCTTGAGCCTCTTCAACCTGTTCTCAGGTGGAGCGCTCGAGCAGGCATCGATTTTCGCGCTCAATATCATGCCCTACGTTTCGGCGAGCATCATCTTGTCGCTGATGACGGTGGTGGTGCCTTCGCTCATGGAGCTTCGCAAAGAAGGCGAGGCGGGCCAACGCAAGATCAACCAGTACACTCGGTACGGCACGGTCGGCCTCAGTATCTTTCAGAGCATGGGCCTCGCGATGCTTTGGGAAGGGTGGAACGAGAGCTCGACCGCCGGCGATATCGTCGCGGACCCGGGTTGGAGCTTTCGGCTCATGACCGTGTTAGCGCTCACGACCGGCACCTCGTTTCTAATGTGGCTAGGCGAGCAGATCACCGAGCGTGGTCTCGGCAACGGCATTTCGCTTATCATTTTCGCCGGTATCGTCTCCAATTTGCCCGATGCGCTCTTCATGACCCTCGAGCAGTTCAAGCTCGGGGAGTTGCAGCCAATCGACCTGATGCTGCTCATCGTCATCGCCCTCGGCACCACTGCGTTCATCGTGTTCTTCGAGCGCGCGCAACGACGGCTACCGATCACCTACGCCAAGCGAATGATCGGACGGAAGATGTACGGCGGCCAGCAGAGTCATCTGCCGCTCCGCGTGAACATGGCCGGTGTCATTCCGCCGATCTTCACGTCGTCCTTGTTGATGTTTCCCGTCACCCTGGCGGCCACCAACATTCCGTACGTCTCGGACGCGATGCGATGGATTAGCAACAACCTTGTTCCGGGTGGATGGATCTACATCGTCGTGTTCGCGACCATGACGATCTTCTTCTGCTTCTTCTACACCGCGATCACCTTCCAACCGGTTGATGTAGCGGAGAACCTCAAGAAGCAAAGCGCGTTCATTCCTGGCGTGAGGCCTGGCAAGGCGACCGCCGAATACATCGACGCGGTGCTTACTCGGATCACGGTCGGCGGCGCCCTCTACGTGGCTGCCGTCGTCACGGTTCCCACACTGCTTCAGGCGCGATGGAACGTGCCGTTCTACCTCGGCGGGACCTCGCTCATGATCGTCGTGGGCGTGGCCCTCGACTTCGCGCAGCAAGTCGAGAGCCATCTCATCACTCGCCACTACGAAGGCCTCACCGGGAGCAAGGGTTCCCGAATTCGTGCGAGGAATGCGTAATGGATCTGCTTCTCTTCGGACCGCCCGGCGCTGGCAAAGGCACCCAAGCCAAGTTCCTGATCGAGCTCCTGGGCATCCCCCAGATCTCGACCGGCGACATGATGCGCTCCGAGCGGAAGTCGGGGTCGGACCTCGGCAAGCAGTTCGACGAGTACATGTCTGCTGGAAAGTTGGTGCCTGACAGTCTGGTCCTAGATCTGATTCTCAAGCGCCTCACCCAGGACGACGCGAAAAACGGTGCGATCTTCGATGGTTACCCGAGGACTGTGGCGCAGGCTGAGTCGTTGGACACCCTTCTCAAGAAGCTCAATCGACGTATTGATCGAGTGGTTTCGCTGGATGTAGCGCTGGACGACATCGTCGATCGGGTGACCGGCCGAAGGGTCTGTTTGGACTGTGGACAGACGTACCATGTCCGCTATAGTCCGCCGCCCCAAAACGGAGAGTGTGTC
>CAYZDM010000598.1:0-2352 GCA_964476875.1 uncultured Sandaracinaceae bacterium
CTGGAGGCGATCGACCACGTCGTGTTCGCTGAGCCGGGCGCGGGAGAAACCAGCGCGCTGGTGATGCTGGTGCACGAGGGGGTCGTGGTCGGCGCATCGGTCGGGGACAGCCTCGCCTATGTCGTGTCGCCGGTCGGTACCGAGAAGCTGCTCACCGGCAAGACCCGGCAAGGCCCAGGCATCGGAACCGGTCTCGCCACGCCCGTCGGCTTCGGCCCGGTCCAGCTCGACGGGAAGTTGATTACCCGGCGCGCAGAGCGACCGGCACCCAGCAGGCTCCCGGCGCCCATGGCGGCGATGCAAGGCTTCGGTCCAAGGACGGCACTAGGGGGCTGGTAAAGCAACTTTACACATTGTATACTATCGGCATGAGCCACGCTGGCGAACTGCCCTACGACGAACGACCCGCGAATCGGAACCTGAACCACATGCGCGGCGATTATGGCCTGCCCTTCGTCGGCAAGACCTGGGACATCTTTCGCGATCCGCACAAGTTGTTCGATCGTCACTACGAAAAGTACGGCGCGATCAGCCGTATTTCGATCACCGGTAGCAAGTGCGTGTTGCTACTGGACCCGGACTACGCGCAGCGCGTGCTGATGGACCGCGAGAAGAACTTCTCGACGAAGATGGGCTGGCAATCCGTCATGGCCGACTTCTTCCAGGGCGGTCTAGTCATGCGCGACTACGACGAGCATCGCTTGCATCGCGGCATCATGCAGAGCTCCTTCAAGCCGCTGGCAATGCGTGGCTATGCGACGAAGATTCAGGGCATCGTCGAGAAGACCGTCGCGCGTTGGGCGGCCCAAGACAGCATTATCTTCTACGACGAAGTGAAACGCTTGTTGTTGGACATCGCCTTTGGAGTGTTCTGCTGGGTCGACGACTCCGAGAGTCAGGTCCCGAAGATCAGCCAGGCGTTCACCGATATGATGGAGGGTGCGCTCGGGATCGTGCGCATCGACACACCCGGCTTTCTCTATCATCGCGGCCTCGAAGGCCGACGCTATCTCAAGCGCTTCTTCATGGAGCTGATCGACAAGAAGCGCGCTTCGGACGACCAAGACGTATTTGCCCACTTCTGTCGAGAAACGACCGAAGACGGCGGGTATTACGAAGACGAAGACATCGCGGACCACATGGTCTTCTTGATGCTGGCCGCGCACGACACGACGACAAGCGCCGCCACGATGGCAGCTTACTACCTCAGCAACGACCGCCCGCTGCAATCCAAGTTGGCAGCAGAAGTTCAGCAGTGGCCGCGAGAGCTCGACTTCGAAACCGTGTTTCACTCGATGAACGGGATGATCACCGTCTTCTACGAAACCATTCGTATGCACCCGCCGGTCCCGCTCTTCCTTCGTCGGAGCATTCGCGAATGCGAGATCGGCGGCATCCGAGTGCCGGCCGACACCATGGTCTGCGTCCCCGGAACCTATATCCATCGCCTGAAGGATTGGTGGAAGGACCCGGACACGTTTGACCCGACTCGCTTCTCCGAGGAAGTCAGCGAACATCGCAAGCACGCCTTCATGTGGGTCCCGTTCGGTGGCGGCGCCCACAAGTGCATCGGCATGCATTTCGCTCGCATGCTCTTCCTGCTCACATTCCGCGAGCTGATCGAGAAGTACCAGATCGAGTTCGCGAAGGAAGACTACTTCCCGGCGAAGCTGCAGCACTTTCCGTTTACGAGGCCGCTAGACAACTTACCGTTGAAGCTGGTCGCGCGGTGACGAGCCCCGAACTTGGACGGCTCGGGGCCTCCGCGAGCACGCGCTAAGCAACCAGCAGGCGGGCTTCGATCCCCAGTTCGTCTAAGCGTGTGCTGATCTCCGTCCGGTACGCCGGATTCATGATCACAACCATGGACGGAGGGCTCTCGGTGAGCCCCTCCGGCGGCAGAATCGGCTGTCCCGTTCCAGCCACGAATTTTCCGCGCTTCTTGGGGTTGATGTCCACGATGGCGGAAACGCCCTCCCCAACCAAATTCAAGAAGGTGTTGCCCTTGGAGCCTGCTCCCCAAGCCACGACTCGCTCGCCTTTGGAATGGGCTTCGCGCAGAACCTCGCGCCACTGGTCGATCTTCTGCCGATAACTCTCGGCAAAGCCGGCGGCCAGGGCCTCCAGGCTTGGATCCGGAGGATCGATCTCCGATGACTCATCGGATACTTCGGCATGCACGACCAGAAACTGTCCGTTGAAGCTGTCGGCGACCTCGTTCACCTTCAGGCCAGCGAGCTGGAATACACGCCGCAAGGAGCTCGGGCTGAAGTACCCGCAATGCTCGTAGATGATGTCCCAAATTCCGCCGTCCCGAATCGTGAAGAGCACGTTGGGAACCTCGAAGACCAC
>CAYZDM010000599.1:0-2350 GCA_964476875.1 uncultured Sandaracinaceae bacterium
GAGAAATGTATCTGGTCATATCCGAGTAGTGACTATGGTGGAGTCATCTTTTTGAGCTCTGTCAGATTCCGGTTCAGTTTTCAGCGTCCGATCGGTCGCGCGATGTCCGCATTTTTCGTTAACGCGTCGAGTCGGGAATCCCGGGGCGCACGACGATGTCCGGGTGACTCGGAATAGAGCGTTCCCGGCGCTGCAACGTTGCCTATTGCGGCATGCACACGAACGGGGCGGAGTAGGGGGGCGTGCTGACGCCATTGGCGTCGGTCAGTTGGACTTCGTAGTCGAACAGCTGTTCGGGACAGGGTAGAACGTCGCCTCCACCGGGAAGGTGAGGTTGCCGCCTAAATGGATCACGAGAATATGTCTATCTACTGCTCTACCAGGACTCGTTCGATCCGTTCGAACACGTTGCCGATGACCTTCGCCTCGGGCAGGAGCGTGATCCGGAAGTAGTTGCGATAGTCGACGTTGAAGCTGGAGCCGGGCGCGACGAGCACGTGCTCCGTCTCCAGGAGCTCCATCGCAAAATCTTGATCGTCGAACCCGGGCAGCTTGTTGGTGTCGGCGCCCACGAAGGCGTACATCGAGCCGCCGGGAACGACCACGCTCAGATAGTCGCTGGCTTCAACGCCTCGGATCACGGCTTGGCGTGACTCATACAAACGCCCGTTTGGTCGGACCAATTCTTTCAGGCTCTGATAGCCGCCCAGCGCCGTCTGCACGCCCCACTGCCCAGGTACGTTGCTACACAAGCGTAGGGACGCGAGGAGATCGAGGCCCTGCAGGTACTCCTTGGCGAGATCATTGGTGCCGCTGAACGCCACCCACCCCACTCTGAAGCCACACGCACGGTAGACCTTGGACAGGCCGCTGAACGTGCCGCACAAAGTGTGCTTCACCAGTGGGGCAATCGGGACGAACTCCGCGTCGTCGTAGACCATGCCGTCGTAGATTTCGTCGCTGAAAATGACGAGATTGTGCTGTTCGGCTAGGGCGACGAGCGCCTCTAGCACCTCCCGACTGTAGACCGCGCCTGTCGGGTTGTTGGGGTTGATGATGACGATAGCGCGGGTCTTCTCTGTAATCAGTCCGGCAAGGGCGTCGAGGTCAGGCTGAAACTGCTTCTCGGGCGGACACGGGTAGTGCACGGCCCGACCACCGTTCAACGTGACCGACGCGGTCCACAGCGGATAGTCGGGACTTGGTATCAGCACTTCGTCGCCGTCGTTGAGCAGCGCGCGCAACGTCAGGTCGATGAGCTCGCTGACGCCGTTGCCGATGAACACATGCTCGGCGGTGACGTTCATGACGCCGCGCTCCTGCTGTTGCATCACCACCGCCTCGCGCGCGGGGAAGATGCCTTTCTGGTGGCAGTACGCCTCGCTGGTGGCCAAGTTCTCGATCATCGCCATGCGAATGGTGTCGGGCGTGCGAAACCCGAACAGACCAGGGTTGCCGATGTTGAGCGAGATGATCTCGTAGCCCTGCCGCTCCATCTCGTGTGCGCGCTGTGCCAACTGCCCGCGTATCTCGTAGCGAACATGGCGCAGTTTGTGGCTGGTATCGATCTTGTTGGTCATTGGTCCGGGTCAGTCCTAGCCCGACTCATGATTGACGCCGCCGCCCATGTCGAGCGCGCCGGCGTGCCCAAAGACGTGCGCCCCGGAATTGGCGCCTGTCGGCTAGGCCGTTCGCTGGTGAGTTTCGTGAGGCTGGAGAGTCGGCTCGCCGTCGGCAGCTTTGACCTGCGGCATCAGTTTTGCCGCGGCGGCCGCGCGCTCTTCGAAGCCCCCGGCGGCATAGAGACTCACCGCACGTTCGTAGGCCACTGAAGCGTCCGCGTCTCGTCCCATTCGGAGCAGCAGGTCGCCCTTGCGGAGCGACCAACGGGCATCGTCGGGCTTTTGCTTCTCGATGGACTCGTAGAGTTCCAGCGCTTGGCCGACTCGCCCGAGACGCAGCGCCTTGCCGACCTGCGCGTTGAGTTCCTGAGTGCTGTTGCTGCGTTTGCGCATATGCTCGGCCCGGATTCCCTCTTGCGGCGCCACCTCGCGTGCGGCGGAGAAGACGTACAGGAGACACCCATTCGAACAGCAGGTCAATACGCAATTGTTCACCGATAGCAGCACCCCAGATGACACCGCGGTCGCGTCTGCTACCGTCGTCGCTTCTCGGAGGTAGTGGATTGGACCGTGAAATTCGCGTGGGACTTTGTGGTTGCGGGGTGATCGGGGAAGGCCTCGTGGAGGCTTTGTTGCAGCACGCGGAGGTCATCAGCGCGCGAGTGGGTGCGCCGGTGAAGCTGACGGCGGTGGCTGACAAGGACCTGGCTCGGCTCGAGCTCGTTGGT
>CAYZDM010000600.1:0-2348 GCA_964476875.1 uncultured Sandaracinaceae bacterium
CCGTTCTCCGGTGATTCAGTTGTGATCTTGGATTTTTGACCGCGTTGGTGGGTCGGTCGATGATGGCGGGATCTTGCGCTCGAACTTCATGAAGGCCGTGTTGGCCGGCGTTCCTCCACTCTTCGTCTACATCAGCACCGCGTCTGGGTACGCGCATTGGCTCGATGGTGGGGAGTTCGTGGCGGCCGCCGCAGACTTTGGGATCTCCCATCCGCCGGGGCATCCGCTGGCCTCGATTGTCCTCGGTGCTGCGAACCTGTTGCCAGTTGGCGCGCTTTCGTTTCGGGTCGCGTTGATCTGCTCGCTTCTGGGCGCGATCGCATCTGTGGCCCTGTGCTTTGCGTTCGAAACCACGCTACGCGTCGGCGATTTGATTCGCGAATCGCTTCGATTCCCATTGGCTTTGGCCGGGACCTGGTGGGTGGTGGGTTCGCAGGCATGGTGGTTTCAGTCCGTGCGCCCGGAGGTCTATGCACTTCAAGCCGCGCTTCTGTGCATCGCGCTAGAGCGACTACTGCGCGCCTCCTTAGCGGGACCCGACGCCGATGTTCGACCCCTCTATCAAGGGGCGTTGGCGTTGGGGCTCGCGTTGGCCAACCACCACTACCTCGCCGTGCTCGCGATCGTTCCGTCGGTGTGGCTACTCGTCGGCATCTGGCGAACGAGAGGCTGGCAACCGCTCGCCTGGTCCGCGGGCTTCGCGGGAGCCGGACTACTCACCTACGTCTATCTCCCGCTGCGCGCGCTCCGCGAACCGTTCTTGAATCTCGGAGACCCTTCAACCCCAGGGCGCTTTGCCTGGGTGGTCACCGCCCAGGCCTTTCAGAAGAGCCTCTCGCCTGACGCCGTGGTGCCCTTCCGGGACCGGTTCTCTGACGTGCTGCTCGTGACGGGAGAAGACCTCCATATCGCAACGCTCCTAGTGGCGCTGCTCGGAGCCTATTTCATGCTGAGGGTCAGCTCGGTCCGCAAATACGGCCTGTTCTGGCTCACGATTTGGGTCGTCTATGCCGTTGGTCGGGCGGCCCTTGGCTTCATTCGCGGCAACCCCGACGCGCTCGCGTACCTGATGCTTTCGTACGCGGCTCTTGCGATTTTCGCGGTCTTCGCGATCGGGGTCCTGTTGACCGCCTTTGCGGAAGCCGTGCCCACCAAACCTAGGCTTGCGCCCGCGCTAGGAGCGTTGCTGGCCGTCGCGGCCTTGTTTCAGTTCGTTCGTTCCTCGGAGGCCTCTTCGCTCGCGAGCTTCACGGACACGGACGTTTTCGACGATGGTCTCCGACGCGCACTGCCCTCGCGCTCCGTCGTGCTGGTTCACAACCCGCAGACGATCTTCCGATTCTGGGGCGGGGAGGCGGAGGAACAGAACCGCCCCGACGTCACGATGATCCCGCTGCCTCTGCTCACCTATCCCGGTCTCGTCGATCGCTTCGTCCAGGATGAACCCGAGCTACTTCCGCTCCTCCGAAGCTACATGCTCGACGGATCGCTCAGCGTGGCCGAACTCCAAAGCCTCGCGGCATTGAGGCCAGTCTACGTGGAAATGGACGTCCGGGTGACACGCGACATGATGGATCTGTTGGTCCCCGAGCACCTCTATCACCGGGTGCTGACGGCCGACACGACCGATGCCGACGAGGCGCGGGCCATGCACTCGCACGCGACGCTCTGGGGCGATATCTATCAGCGAATCGGGCGGCCGATCGAGGAGCACACGCGCACTCAATTGCTCTGGCGACACTACGCTGATTCCCTGTATTTTGCAGGCGTTGGCGATACAAACGCGGCGTTCCGGACCGTCGCGGCTGGACTCGCCCTGAACCCCCACGCGCGGGAGCTGCAGATGATGCAGGACGCGCTGGAGGAGGCGACGCCGGGAGAGCCGATCGACGTCGCCCCGTTCACCATCCCTTGAGAGCCGTTTTCAGCGTGCCTGGCGCTCGGCTCGGCGAGCTCGGCGATAGACCTCGTAGAGGCTTTGTCGGATCTTCGGGGGGACGCTCTGGCGTAGGTCTATCTTCCATGCCCCGCCACGCTCGACGAGAACGATAGGCGATAGCTCAGGCGACGCGGAAGCGGCACGTACCTTGGCCGTCTCCTCCACGACGGTGATCTTCAGTTCGTCTTTGGCGGCTACGAGTTGCCCGAAGACGAACCCTCCGAGCGCGTGATCGTGCTCGCCCTGCCAATCCGCAAAACAGCTCCGGAAGAGCGGCGCGTTGATGAGCTCGAATCGCTCGCGTGCTTGCAAGCGTCGTCGTGCTTCGTCCTGAGAGATGCCTTGAACGTCGTACGCGCGGAAGAGCGAATCGATCGTGGCGCTCGGCGACTCGAAACCGGTTGGCTTC
>CAYZDM010000601.1:0-2348 GCA_964476875.1 uncultured Sandaracinaceae bacterium
CGAGTAGCTGCGGCGGTTGTTCTCGGGATTCAGAAAAAAGGCTTCGCCGGGATTGCTGTTCGCCGTCACGTGGGATCCCTTCATCGCGGTAGAAGGATTGGTCGAACTTCGATGCGTCTCAGCGCCGTCGCGCGGGATGATGGAACCGCCGGCACGCAAGGCCACGGGTCCTGATGCGAGTCCACCGGGGGCAGCGCCGCCGCCCCCGGTGAGAATCATCTACTACAGCCGGGCGGCCGCGCCCTCGCGCGCCGCGGGGAAGCCGGAGCGCCCCCTGAAGGACGGCAGCGCTGAGAAGAATCAGTGTGAATTGCGCGGTCGCCCAGGCGATGGCGAGGCGGATCCACAGCAAGTCATCGCCGATCGATGCCTGAAACCACTGAGTGCTGGTCGCCCCGAACACCAGCACGGCCGCTACATGGAGCACCCCGAAACCGCTGAGGACCGCCGTCCAAAAACCAAGCGGCCGGGGTTGGCTCATTCGGCCTCCGGGCGGAGCAGTGGGAAGAGCAGCACGTCGCGAATCGATGGTTGGTTGCACAACAGCATGACGAGGCGATCGACGCCCAGTCCGAAGCCAGCCGCCGGCGGCATGCCGTGAGAGAGCGCGCGAATGTAGTCGGCGTCGAAGTCCATCGCCTCGTCGTCGCCGCGAGCCCGGTTGCGAAGTTGTGATTCGAAGCGTTCGGCCTGGTCGTCGGAGTCGTTGAGCTCACTGAAGGCGTTGCTGAGCTCGCGGCCCTCGATGAAGAGCTCGAAGCGGTCGACGTAGGCTGGGTCGTCGTCGTTGCGTCGGGCCAAAGGAGAGACTTCCCAGGGGAATTCCGTGATGAACACGGGGACCGACTGGGCGCCGTTCGGGGTTCGGTACATCGCGGTGAGGTCGGGCTCGGCGAGAAGCTCGAACACGGCAAACACCCGCTCTCCGTGGGTCTCGGAGTGGGAGAGTTGGTTCTGGGCCGCGTAGTCGAGCTTGGGCAGGATTGCCGTGCAAGCCGTCGCTAGGGCTTGTTCGTCGCGGACGGCATCTGGGGTGAGAACCTCGGTCCATGGTGTCGCCGGCACCTCGCCTTGGCCGGCGCGCTCAAGGCGTTCGGCGATGGCCTCACGCATCGGGACGCGCTTCCACTCGGCCTGGAGATCGAAGGTTCGGTCGGTGGTGAGTCCTGGGAAGCGCGCTTGAACATCCGCATCGACGGCCCGTAGCATGTCGACCACCAGATCCATCAGGTCCTCGTAAGTGGCGTACGCCATGTAGAATTCGAGGATCGTGAACTCGGGGTTGTGCTTGGTGCTGATGCCCTCGTTGCGGAAGGCGCGGCCCATCTCGTATACCCGGTCGAAGCCGCCGACCAGCAATCGCTTGAGATAGAGTTCGGGAGCGATGCGCAAGATGAGTTCGAGATCGAGGGTGTTGTGGTGCGTATCGAACGGCTTGGCGGTGGCGCCGCTGCGGATGGCATGCAGTAGGGGCGTCTCCACTTCTAGGAAGCCAAGCACATCGAGGAAGCGCCGCAGCGATTGCACGATGAGGGTACGGGCGCGGAAGACTTCGGCCACGGCGGGGTTGGCGAAGAGGTCGACGTAGCGTTCGCGGTATCGCTTCTCGACATCCTTGAGGCCGTGCCACTTGGCGGGTGGTGGCAACAGGGCCTTGCCGAGATGTTCGTAGCGGCGTGCGCTTATGGCGAGGGCGCCTGTCTTGGTTCGGATCGCTGGACCCTCGACGAGCACGTGATCGGCTAGGTCGAGAAGCTTGAGGACGGCGGCGTCACGCTCGCTGAGGCTGTCCGGTCGTACCAGTGTTTGGGCATCTCCGTGCGGGGTGCGGATCACCAGGAACGGGCCTCGCTTTGCCATGACGCGGCCGAAGAGGGGTACGTGCGGGGTGTCGTCGGTGAGCTCGTCCTCGAGCGGCAACTTGGCACATGCCTCTTCGTCGCCGGCCAGCAGAATGAGGCGACGCCGCTTCTCTTCGAGCTCCGGGTTGGTGCGCCAGGTGTTCGGATACGGCAACACCCCGAGCTCGCGTAGGCGTTCCGCTTTGTTCAATCGTGTTTGTCGAAGCTCGTCTTCGGTGGCCACTTGCTAATCCTCTTGGGCTTCGCCCGCCTTCTTCTTTTTCTTTTCGGCGTTCATCAACAGATACGTTTCGATGAATTCGTCCAGGTCACCGTCCAACACGGCATCCGCGTTGCTGATCTTGTGGTCGGTCCGCTCGTCTTTGACCATCGTGTAGGGCTGCAGAGTGTAGGTCCGCACTTGAGAGCCGAACGCGATGTCGGCCCGATCGTTGAGGAACGCCTCCTCGAACGCTTCTTCCCGTTCTCGGCGCGCCTTCTCGAACA
>CAYZDM010000602.1:0-2343 GCA_964476875.1 uncultured Sandaracinaceae bacterium
GCTTGAGAGTCGTTTCCCCGCCCATCACGGCAACGACGGTTTCTCCGTCGCGCGCGGTCGCGGCACGCTCAATCAAAACCAGGTCACCGTCGCGAATGTGATCCTCGATCATCGATTCGCCGGTCACTCGAAGTCCGAACACGTCTCGCTGACCGCCGATCAGCATCCGGTCGATGTGCACGGTGTCCTCGGGGTGCTCAATAGCCTCGGTTAGCGCGCCCGCCGCAACGCGGCCGACGATGGGGATCTCCACCAGGTTGTCGTTGGACAAAGGCGGACGGCTGCTTGGCCTGCCGTCCGGCGTCTTCATCAGGCGCAGGGTGCGGGACTTCATATCCTCACGGGTGAGGTAGCCCTTCCGCTCGAGCGCGCGAAGGTGGTCGTTGACCCCGTTGGTGCTGCGGATACCGAGATGGTTGCCGATTTCTCTCAGCGTGGGTGGATATCCCCTCGCCTGAATCGACTCCCCGATGTACTCAAGCACGGCTTTTTGCCGCGCCGTTAGCTTATGCATGGTCTCCCCCGCTCGCATCTGTCACCGCCCTTGCTTGGTTGCCTAGTTCCTGTACACATGTCCCCTGCAATGTTGAGCAGGTGGGACAAAGGTACATATTGTCGCCAATTTTGTCAAAGAACCGACGATCCGTGCAGCGGTGCTCAGTTGAGCGGGTCGGAAGGTGAGCCGTGGTCGGTGTCCTGAGGCTCCCTGGCGCTGGATTCGGAGGCTGCTGGCGCGTCTTCGGGGGCCGGGGGTCGGTCGCTCAGGGCTTTGTCCAAGGCCCCCGAGATCGCGTTTGCCGGTGAGAACCCGAGCAGTCCTTCGAGGCCCTTGCCGTCCGTGAGCCCACGCCAGAAGCCTCGGACGATGGTGACCATTTCCTCGGAGTCGATGCCCTCGAGGGCCTGAAGGGCGTACTGCGTCGCACCTCCTAGGACGTCGATTCCGAGCCCGGCCGCGGCGAAAGCGGGGAGTGGGTGGACCATGAGCTGACGTGTGGCGAAGGCCAGGGCCCACTCGCCGGCCTGCCCGCCCGTGAAGAGGGTGCGGGAGGTCGAACGCTCCATGAAGAGCCCGACGTGGATTGGACCCAATTCTCGTTCGATCGCGCGGGTCAGGACCCGATGATCGCGACGCCATGCGCCGCCGAGGGGGCCAGCCCACTGGGACATGGCGCCCGGACCAGCCAGGACATCGAGCGTGCGGCCGCTTCGCCTCAGCACCGCCCCTGTCCAAAGCGCCCCGTCTTCGAACACGCCGAGCACGATGCTTTGCCCGTCCGGCAGTAGCAGGTCGATCACGGGCTTGGCGGCGGGCGCTGCGGCCAGCAATAGGTCCGGGAGAGGGTTGGGCCAAATCCGTAGCCAGTTGCCATTGCCGAGTTCGCGTACGACACGGGCGAAGCGCATCACCCGTGTTGCGAAATCCTGGCTCGGATCGAGCGGCTCCGCGAGGTAGTGCTCGATGTCATTCATGGCTCGCTGTCGCATCAGGATGCATGCGCCCGCATCGGTGGCCTCGCAGAGCGCCCCGAGATCGTTCAGCGATGGAAGCGTGTCTGGATCGAGCGATCCCGTCGCCGTATGAAAGCTCGCAACGGCCCGGCGTTCACCGTCGACGACGACCACAAGAACGCCTCGGCGCGATTCTTCCTCCCGCTCGCCTAGGAAAAGCGACACGAGTCGATCCCAGGAGGTCGCATCGAAGCCGAAGAAGGCAAAGTCCTCGCTGATCACGGCGCCGACTCTAGCACGCCAGACCGGGCGAGCCCTCGTTCGGCTCGGGACATTTGGACATCGACCCCTCGGTGCCGAACCCTAACCTTGCAACCGTGCGAGCTTGTCGTCTACAACGCGAGCGTGGGCTTCGTTTGGGTCGCTATCGGGGGAGCAGCGGGGTCGTGCCTTCGCTATTGGTTCTCGCTGACCGTCGGCCCACTCACCACCGCGCAGGGTTTCCCTTGGGCCACGTTCGCAGTGAACGTACTTGGTTCGATCGGACTCGGCATGGTGTTCGTACTCGCAGAAGGCCGTTCTTGGTTCGGCGCCGACCTCCGTTTGCTCTTGGGGACCGGGGTCATGGGCGGCTTCACGACGTATTCGGCGTTCAACCTCGAGAGCATTGGGCTGATGCAGAACGGCGCATGGGGTCGCGCCGCGCTCTACATGGGCGGCACGGTCGTCCTCTGCCTTCTCGGCGGTGCGCTCGGGTTGATCATCGGACGCGCCATTCGCGGCTAACGGTGTCAGGCTTCCGGCTTGCCAAGGAGCCAGACGCGAGCGCTGTGCAACAGCGCGTAGAACGCCCCGGCCCCCGCGGTCAAACCGCCCAACCAGTAACTCTCC
>CAYZDM010000603.1:0-2336 GCA_964476875.1 uncultured Sandaracinaceae bacterium
TTCCGATTCTCGAACTAGGTGGGTAGATGGCTATGCAGCAAAGCGCGCTCTCCCTTCAGAACGTGATTGAACAGGTCAGCCAGGAGAAAGGCATCGATGCCAAGATCCTGGTGGAAGCTACCGAGCAGGCGATCCTGACGGCAGCCAAGAAGACCTTCGGTCCCGATCGGGAGCTCGAAGCGAAGTTCAATAAAGAGACTGGGGCGGTTGATCTTTTCCAGTACATGACCGTCGTGGACGCGGTCGAAAACAGCGAGCAAGAGATCACGGTCGAAGAAGCGGAGACCCACGGGCTCGAAGCGGAGATTGGCGAGGAGCTCGGATTCCAGATTTTCTATCTTCCGGACGATCGGGAGAAGGCCCGCGAGCAGGACCAACAGTTCGGTGAGTTGCTCGGCCTCGACCAGACACGCAGCCGGTTCGGGCGTATCGCGGCACAGACCGCGAAGCAGGTCATCATTCAGCGCGTCCGCGATGCAGAGCGGGAGCGGGTCTACGTCGAGTACAAGAGTCGCCAAGGTGAGATCATCACCGGGGTGGTGCGTCGCTTCGAGCGCGGGTCGAACATCATCGTCGACCTCGGGAGGGGTGTCGAAGCCGTGTTGCCGCCGCGCGAGCAAACGCCACGCGAGAGCTACCGACCTGGGGACCGTATCGTGGCCCTCTTGAAGGACATCGACCGTGAGGCTCGAGGCCCGCAGATTATCCTCTCCCGAACCGATGTTGGGATTCTGGTGAAACTCTTCGAAATGGAGGTTCCCGAAATCTACGAAGGCATCGTTCGAATCGTGGCCGCGGCGCGTGAGCCTGGCGCTCGCTCGAAAATCGCGGTGAGCAGTCGCGACTCCGATGTGGATCCGGTTGGGGCGTGCGTGGGCATGAAGGGCTCACGTGTGCAGGCCGTGGTTCAGGAGCTGCGCGGCGAGAAAATCGACATCGTGCCTTGGGATCGAGACCCGGCCCGCTTCGTTTGCAACGCCATCGCGCCGGCAGAGGTCGTTCGTGTCGTCATCGATGAGGGCAACTCCAACATGGAGCTCGTTGTCCCGGACGCGAAGCTTTCGCTCGCCATTGGCCGACGCGGCCAGAACGTGCGCCTAGCGTCGCAACTGAGCGGCTGGCGGCTCGACATCGTGAGCGAATCCCGCTTCCAGCAGATCGAGGAAGAGGCGATGGCAGCCCTGTCGCGACTCAGCACCAACGAAGAGCTGTCCAGCTCGCTGTACCGGATGGGCTTCCGAAGTTTGGACGAGGTCGTGGATGCGAGTGAAGGCGAACTTGCGTCGGTGCCCGGCATCTCGGAGGACGACGTCGCCAAGTTGCGTGAGGACGCGGCCACGGCGCTAGAGGAGCTGCGCAACGAGCGCTTGGCGGCGATGGCGGATCGAACCGAGGCACTTGCGGAGCGCGACAAGCTGCTGCTCGTTCGGGGCGTCCATGCGCGCGTGGCGGATCAACTCGAGCAGAATGGCTACACGTCGGTCGCTGTGATCGTCGCAGAGGAAGACACTGACCGCCTTGCTATCAAGTCCGGCCTCGGGGCTTCGAAGGCGCAGGCTCTGAAGATCGCGGTCGCCGCGTTCGTCGGGACGGAGTGGCCGCCGGTCGAGGTGAAGATGCTCGAGAGCATCGCAGCCGCACAGGCTGAAGCAGCACGCCTCGAAGCGGAGGCGGCGGCAGCTGCTGCAGTGGAGGCCGAAGCGGCTGAAGCGGCGGCGGCTGAAGCGGCGGCAGCCGAAGCGGAGGCGGCCGCTGAGGCGGAGTCCGGCGCGGACCCCACGACCGAGGCCGAGAACACAGAAGCCACTCCGGAGCCCAAAGAGGGGTAGGGGTTGATGCTGGAAGTCATGGGAAAAGCTGAGCGAGACAAGCCTTCGCGGCGGATGTGCGCTGGTTGCGGCCAACGCACCGAGCGGGACGAGCTCGTGCGCTTGGTGGTTGGAGAGAGCGCGCCGTTCGTGGCCGTGGACCTCGGCCGTCGACTCGGCGGCCGTGGCGTTTCAATTCATCCCAAGAGGTCTTGCATCCGCTCCGCCACACTCCGAGGTGGGCTCGCGCGCGCCCTTCGAGGGGTGGCCCAGGTCGAGCCCGAAAGCATCGAACGGATGCTCGTACAGCAGTATGAGCGACGCGCATTGGGTCTGCTGAGCTCGGCGCAGCGCACCCGCAAACTAGCACTTGGCGGCGATGCCGTTCGCGCTGGTTTGCATTCAAATAAAGGGGATCTGATGATCCGCGCAGAGGATTCGCGTGGCCGCGGGGAAGAACTCGCACGCGCTGCAACGGCTTATGGTTGCGCGACCGCCACTTGGGGGACAAAGGCCAGCTTGGGGGAC
>CAYZDM010000604.1:0-2335 GCA_964476875.1 uncultured Sandaracinaceae bacterium
AGCATCTTGAAGACGTCCCCGCGCCTGCGTTTTCCGACCGGCACGAACTGATGCCATCGTGCGTAGTACGATCCGACGAACATCCATACGATTCGGATCGCCACGGCCGCGGTGAAGATGATCGCCGTGTAGAAGTGCACGACCTTCATCGTCGCCATCACGAACTGCTCGTTCGCCGGGCCCGTAGGGATGAGATAGGGCTTGCCGATGTAGATCCCCGTGATCGCAAGCATAAAGATCGCGAGCATGATGATCCAGTGACTCATCCGAACGACCAGATCCCACACATAGACCCGTTCCATGCCTTGCACGTCCTGAGTCCGATGGCTCACCTGTGGGCGAGCCCCGCCCTTGACGGCCGCCGCCGGCGGGGGAGTCATCGTGCCTTCACGCGAGTCACCTCGCGCCCTCCAGGTTCGACGACGTGCACACCGCAAGCCATGCACGGATCGAAGGAATGAACCGTTCTCAGTATTTCGATTGGTTGCTCTGGATCGGCTACCGGCGTGCCCACCAGGGCCGCTTCGTATGGCCCAGGAACGCCACCCGAATCTCGCGGACCGGCGTTCCATGTGCTTGGAACGACGCATTGGTACCGAGCGATTTTGGCGTCCTTGACGTGGACCCAGTGTCCGAGTGAGCCTCGCGGCGCCTCGTGGAAGCCCGCTCCCATCGCGTCAGCGGGCCAACTTTCAGGCTCCCACTTGCTGTTGTCGTGGATACGAAGCTCGCCTTTGCCCATGTTGTCGGCCAGTTCGTCGACCCAGTCACCGATCTTGTCGACCAGCACCTGCGTTTCGATCCCGCGTGCTGCCACGCGACCCAGCGTCGAGAACAAGGCTTCGGGCCCGACCCCCAGCGTGTTGAGCACGTGGTCTACCAAGCCTTTGACCTGTTCCTGACCCTGAACGTAAGAGACCAACATCCGCGCCAGTGGTCCAACCTCCATCGGGACGCCGTCGTATCGGGGCGACTTTAGCCAGGAGTACTTCTCCGAGGTGTTGAGTCGTTCGAACGGTGGTTCGGGGCCGGTGTAGTTCGGGTTGGTTTCACCCTCGGACGGATGAAGCGCTTTGTCCTCTCCGTCTTCGTAGTTGTACCAGGAGTGCGTGATTTGCTCTGTGATCTTCGAGGGGTCGAACTCTTCGATCTTCGAGATATCGCGGGCACGGATGATGCCCGGCTTGATGAAGAGCTCCGGATTCGCCTCGTCGTCGAGCGGGTACTCGCCGAACACCATGTAGTTGCCGACGCCCGCGCCGTACCCAGCCCAGTCCTTGTAGAACGAAGCCACCGCGAGCAGGTCCGGGATGTATACTTGGCTGACGAACTGCTGCGCGCCTTTGATGAGCTCCTTGAACTGCGCGATCGTGTTGATGTTGAGCGAGGCCTGCTCGTTGAGGTCGACCGGCGTGGCCATGCCGCCGACGAGGAAGCTCTGCAGATGCGGGTTCTTGCCGCCGAGGATGGCGTGCATCTTGATGAACTCACGCTGCCAATCGAGCGCCTCGAGGTAGTGGGCCACCGCCATGAGATTCGCGGCCGGTGGAAGCTTGTATGCAGGATGCCCCCAGTAGGCGTTGGCGAACGGACCAAGTTGGCCGCGGTCGACCAGCCCTTTGATACGGTCCTGGATGGTCTTGAAGTAGGTCGCGCTCGATTTCGGCCAATCCGAAAGCGATTGCGCTAGCGTCGCGGTTTCTTTCGGATCGGCGTCGAGTGCCGAAACGATGTCGACCCAGTCGAGCGCATGCAGATGATAGAAATGGATCACGTGATCCTGGATGCACTGCGATGCGATGATCAGATTGCGAAGGATTCGCGCATTGGGTGGCGGCTTCGCGCCGATCGCGTCCTCGACGGCGCGAATCGAAGCGATCGCGTGCACCGTCGTGCAGACGCCGCAGATGCGTTGAGCAAACGCCCACGCGTCACGCGGATCGCGACCCTGAAGAATGATTTCGATTCCTCGGAACATCGTCGAAGAGGACCAAGCGTTTGCGACTTTGCCTCCGTCGACTTCCGCCTCGATACGCAAATGGCCTTCGATGCGAGTCACCGGGTCGACAACGATATGAGTCATCCTTCGCCTCCTTCATCGGTCCGCACTGGCGGTCCGTCTGGTGCATGGTCGCCGCCCGTACCCACGAGCTTCTTTCCGAGATGCACCAATGTATGTGTGGCAAACGCCGTGGTGACGCCGATCGTCGCCCAGAAGCCGACCTTGTCGATGTCTGAACCCGTGCCGAATCCGGGGAAGCCCGGAAGGTGCGAATAGAACGGCGTCATCTTGTCCCAGAAGTCCGGTTCGGCGCATCCAATGCAGCCGTGTCCA
>CAYZDM010000605.1:0-2332 GCA_964476875.1 uncultured Sandaracinaceae bacterium
GTCAACGCCGAACGCCGCCTCTTCGTAAAAGAAGCCAACAAACTAGACCGCACCCAAGCCGCCTAAAAGGGGACAGTCCCCTTTTCTGAAGGGTTAATTCTGTCCCATTGGCACGGTCGGCTCTCGGTCACTCGAAGCGCCGGAGGAACTCCTGGATTCGCCTTGCGATCAGCGTCTGCTCGGCAACCAATTGGTGGTCTGCGCCCTGGTAGGCGAAGAGTTCGAACATTGGCGGACTCCGGTCGAGGTCAGCCATGCGCTCTGCCAGTAGCTCTGCTTGAGAGAACGGCACGTTGAGGTCGTTGGTTCCGTGATGCGCTTGCGTCGGCGGGAACGACTCAGCGAAGTGAAGCGGCGAGCAGGAGAGCATTCGCCAACGGGCCTCGACTACATCGCCCTCCCCTTCGAGAAGGTTGCGCAGGAAGTAGCGGGAATAGAGGAGCGTCAGGTTCGGATGATCGAGCAACTCCTCGCGCACGTAGTCGGTAGGCCCAGCCAAGTTGATGACCGCATCGACACTCGGGTGGCGCAATCCCAACAGCATGGCGACATTCCCGCCTCGGCTCCCCCCCACGACGACCAACCCTGAAGGCCGCGCAGAAGCCGTCACGGAGAGTGCAGCCTCGATGAACGCGAGCGCGTCGTCCGAGCCCCCGTCGCACTGATCGAACGCGTCCCCGTCCGACGTCCAGAGACTGTCGCCAAACTTCAGCTCATGACCGCGAAACGACGGCAACAGGGTAACGTACCGATCGGCGAACGCGTCCGCATCGGGAGGCACCTCGAGCCGCATGTCCACCCCGAACCCGATGAGATTGACGGCCACCGGAAGCGAGCCCGCCTCATGCTCGCCCTCCGGAATGATGACCACGCCATAGTGGCGCTGCTCCCCGACGAGGTGCGAAATCACTCGCATGGTGTCGCCGCTCGCGAGGACAAATGAGCCTTCCCCCTGAACGCTGAACGCCCTTGGTTGGTCATCCCGCCAAGCCTCACGCCGCGCGTCGATCTCCTCGCTCGTGGGTGAGGCAAAGAGCGCACCGACGTCGATGCCACGAGCCTCGAGCGCCTGACCAAGCGTAATCGCCGCACCCTCACCGTCCCCACAGCCGACGAGCGACAGCGTAGCGAGCGCGACGAGAACCAGCCGGCGGCGTGACAACATCTGCATCCGAGTCATTGGCGAAACGGTGGGCACGAGCCGACTGAGTACAGCGCAGTTGGGGCGACGGGCAACCCGCTACCGCGAGCGTCGAAGCCTAGAAGCGACGCATGCAACCCGCTCAAGCGCAGATCGGTCGCGCGGTTGATGCGCAGGCCGATTCAGTCATACTCGCGTCGTCTCCATGCTGCGACCGACTCGAAAACCCTACGGATCCGCAATGATTCAGCGTGCTTGTGTGCTCGCAGGCGTCATCGCGTTGTTCTTACAGGGTTCGAGCGGCGGCCACATGCTGCTCGTCGAGCACACCCGCTGCGCAGAGCATGGCGAGCTGGTCCACGAGGGTGAGGCTCACCTTCATCAGAGCGCCTCGCATGCGGAGACCGGCGCGGCCGGGTTGCTCGGTGCCTCGAACGAGCCTTCCGAGGAGGCCCACGGACACTGCGCCCCCCAGGGCAACCGGCACAACGCCCTGACTTCGGTCGCCACGGCTCGGGTATCCGCGCCCTTGATCGAGGTCCCGCAGCCGCAACTCTCCGCTGGCGCGCCGATCCCACCCCAGAACCAGCCCTTCCGCGTCGCTCCCAAGAACTCACCGCCTGCCTGAACGTTCGTCGACCGCTCGAACGTAACCCGCGCGATCCGCGCGAAGGCAGGAGCCGTGAATGAGAGGGAATGGAAGAAGCAAGATAGGCGCGATTGCGCTCGGAGTACTGGTGCTCTGGGTGGGAGGGCCGATCCACGCGCAAGAATCGGACGCTGGTGTTGACGCCGACGCTAGCCCTAACGACTCTGGCGCCGATGCTGGCGCTGAGTTGCACCCGCCTCACCTCCTCGACTCGCCGCCTCCCAACTTCCCTCCTGGCCGGGAAGGCACGGGGCTGCACCCGACGGTGATCCTGCTGATCACGATCACCGCCGAGGCCAAGGTCACGGACATCGTGGTGGAACACTCCGCGAGCGCGGATTTCGACGCGGCCGCGGTCGAGGCGATCCAGAACTGGACGTTCGAGCCGGCCAAGAGAAGCGGCGTGCCGGTCTCGAGCCGGATTCGGGTTGCGGTCCACTTCGAGGAACCGGACGTCGGCGTCCACAATCAGACCGGGGCATACGCCGGCCCCGCCACTAGCACTGACGCTGACGCTGGCACTGGCACTGGCGCTGACGCTG
>CAYZDM010000606.1:0-2331 GCA_964476875.1 uncultured Sandaracinaceae bacterium
GATGTACCGATGTCAGCTTTGCAATCGAGTGTCACGCCCCGGAGAACGGGCGACGAAGGTGGTGACCGAACGCCGGCCCGCCGAGTACCCGAGCCGCGGCAAAGCCCAAAAGGGCGCTGTCGGCGCTAAGTCGAAGTTCCAGGACGATCCGGGCGGCGCGGGCTACGAAATCGCCAAGGAATCGGTGATGTGCCCGACCTGTGCTCAGGAGCACCTCGCCAAGGAAGCCGCCCAAGAAGCCGAATCGATCGGCATCTAACGAGGCCACGGCAGTCCTGAGTGTGGTAAGTCGGCTCGATGGAGTGGCCGATTACGATCGTCGTAGTGTCCGTTGCCATGGGCGCCGCGCTAGGCCTTGTGGCCCCGGGACGCGGCCGCTTGCTCGACGCGATCCGCACGTTCGCCATCGTCTCGTCGATCGCAGTCGTGGTGGGCAGATTGATTCCCGACGCGGTGACCATGGGGGGGCCGCAAGTGTTGATCGCGGTCGCGCTTGCGTTCCTGGCACCTTGGCTGATCGAACGCGCGGCGCACGAGGACCCCGAACACGATCACTCGTCCACGATGGGACTCGAGCTCAGCTACTGGGGGTTGATGGTCCACAAGCTCGGTGATGGGCTGGCGCTGGGCTCCTTCACCGGTGAAGGCCATGTTGGGCACCATCACGGCGACGTGCTGACCGCCATCGCCGTGCACTCGGTGCCGGTCACAGCGCTGATCACCCTAGCCTTCACGTCGGCGCACGGTCGCGGAAGCGGTATCCGTCGCGCGTTCGGCTTGGCGGTATTCGGCTGCCTGGGTGTCGTTCTGGCGCAACAGACCTCGCTCGGAGCGTGGTCACAGGGCGAGGCGTGGATCGAAGCTGCGGTCGGTGGCCTGCTCCTGCACGTGGTGACTCATGACTGGGCGCACGAGCACGACCGGCCCGCGCTGCCGGGATGGCCGCAGGTGATCGCCATCGCGGCAGGCGTCGGCGTTCTGCTGTTGGGCCGCTAGGCCTGCTTAGCCTGCCAGAATCGCGCGGGATACGGCCACGCCACGATCAAGCGCTTGGCGAATGGCCTGCACTTGCTCGTCCGCGCTGCGGGAAATCACTTGCTCCGCTGTCAGCACCGCCCCCGTCCACCCATCGGTGTGCCAGTGAGCGCCCGCGGTGAGTGACGGGAGATCTTCAGTGCTCGGATACGGCCAAGGCGTCACATAGAAGTACGGTTGATCGTAGGACCCATCGCCGGGCGAGAACCCTACCCCAATGCTGCGCGCCTCCTCGGCGTCAGCCCCGGCATCAATCGTGATCAAGCTCGCCACGTCGAAGTGATGAGGCCAGCAGCGCACCGGGGCCGCGGCGCTCTCGTTCGCCGCGAGCTGACCGATCGATTCAAAGGCCTCGGCAAACCAGAGGCCGATCTCCGTGCGCGCCGCGGCCCCGTCATCGGAGAAGACCGCACCCTCGCCGATTGAATGTGCCGGCATGTCGTGCGCGGGAAGGGAAAGAGCCCCTTGGTCGCCCGCAACCTCGCGTGCCAGCCAGGCGAGCGCCTGGGAAAAGGTTTGCCCGGCTAGACGCAACGAGGAGCCCTCTCGATTGCCCTCGAGAACGAGTAGTTCCAAGCCATCGAACACCAACGCCGCGCGTAGCGGGCCCGACCCAACATGCCGCCCCGCCAACACGCCGAGGTTCGAATCCCATCCGAGGTTCGTGTGGCTAAAATCCGCATGTGCGGGAAGTAGGCTCGTCCCCGGCGCGCTGACAAGCTGTGCGGCCCAGTGTAGCTGGAGTCGTGCCTGCATGAGTTCCCCCGGGAGCACAGCGCCTAGCGCACTGCCGGTCATACCGGCGTCACCCCCGCGTAGTGGATGCCCGTGAGCTCCGCGATTTCACGTTTCCACGTCGTGAGGTCAGTCTGTTGGAACTCCCCCAGGTCAGCGTGCCCGCAACCTCGCGCCAGGACTTTCATCAAGTCCACCGTCGCGCGGAAATAGTTGTCCAGTTGCCGCGCCGATTTCTCGATCTCGAGCCGTGCGCGCAGGTGCGGTTGCTGCGTGGCGATTCCAACCGGACAGTTGTTGGTCTGGCAAGCTCGCATCCCCAGGCAACCGATCGCTTGAATCGCAGAATTCGAAACGGCGATCGCGTCCGCTCCGAGGGCCAACGCCTTGACGAAGTCGCTCTCGGTCCGAAGCCCGCCCGTGATGACCAAGGTGATGTCCGTGCGCTCACGGGCGTCGAGATGACGCCTGGCACGGGCCAGAGCCACCATCGTCGGCACCGATATGTTGTTCCTGAAAATGTTTGGCTGTGGCTTTACCAATGCCACTACTTGCACCTGT
>CAYZDM010000607.1:0-2331 GCA_964476875.1 uncultured Sandaracinaceae bacterium
GACGACCGCCTCGGTTTCGGCTCTTCCAGGTCCAGTAGAGCTTGAAGCCCTTACGGTGCCAGCGAATCACGGTCTCGGGCTTCACGAGGATCAGAGCGTTGTGCCAGTCTGGCCACAGACGGTGGAGCGCGACCCACAATGCGCGGTCCGCGTTGGTCAGCTTGGGGCGTTTAGTCCTGCGCATCAGAACGGCTAGCTGTTGTCGAGGGGCGAGGTTCTCGAGCGCGAGCTCGCGTTGCGACTTCATGCTCGATCGGGCCGTCGCGATGAGGGCATACAGCAAGTGAAGCATCGGGGAAGGCTAGCTTGGCCCTAGTACGGAAACACCAACGATTGCGCGATCGACGAGGTTCTGAGGAGGGACGCGCCGCGCTCGATGGTGCGTGCTGTTCTCGTCGCTGCGCGGCGTAAGACTGCGGCTAAGTCACTTCGGGCTTGGGGCGGGCTCGACGGGTTTGTACGTGAACGCGTGCACGTAACCATTTTGAATGTTGTTGTAGCTATACGTCAGGAACGCCCGCTCGCCTGTCTTGGGGTTGAGCCCGTCGTAGGTTCTTCCCAAGCCGACGGGCGTTGGTCATAACGCGAGGAGACGCACCGTCATCGATCCGTCACCACTGGTCCAGCGGGCGGCGTGTAGCGGCTGTCGTGCTGCGCACAAGGGGTCACTACTGGACGCTACCCGCGTGGTTCTGCGCGAAGGTGGCTAGGACTCGGACTCTTCGCGTGGGACGTAATCGGCATCGGGAGGACGCCAGCGGCTAACGCTGACGAGGAAACAATTACGTATGGACCCGGCTGCTAGCCGACCCCAGCTTTCATGAGGGCGCTCCCGCATCGGGAAGCGCATTCGAGCGGGAGGTTTGCGTGCGGTTCTTCAAGAATTCGATGAGTGTTTGGGCGCTTGGGCTTTTGATCGGCGGTGTGTCGGGCTGTGGTAGCGACGGGAGCTCCGGCCCGGCAACAGAGTTCGTCGCCGACCCGCCCGTCACGGTGTCCGGGCCGAGTCCGTTTGGGGAGTGCGGGGTCGTCCCCGGCCGAGAGGCGGAGGTGGAGAACTCCCTCGAGCCTTGGATCTCCGTCAACCCGGTGAACCCACAGAATCTGGTCGGCGAGTGGATCCAAGGGATGGCGGTTGGCCATGTGGTGGCGAGGAGTGTCGATGGGGGCGCGAATTGGGACGAGGTCGTGGTGCCAGGGCTTTCGGAATGCTCCGGTGACGACCAATACGGGCGCGTGTCCGACCCGTGGCTTGCGTTCGCGTCCAACGGTGACCTCTACGCAGTTGCGCTTTCGGGACCCGATTTCGGAGAGATGGGTCCAAGTAGCATCTTGGTCAGCAAGTCCATCGATGGAGGGAAGACTTGGGGCGCCCCTACGACCGTCTCGGAGGCCGTCGGCGACGACAAGCCCGCAATCGCGGCGGACCCGGTGGATCCCTGCCTAGTGTACGTAGGCTGGACTCGCTTCACGCAGGAGGAACCGCGGGAGACCCTCCTCAGCCGAACCACCGACTGCGGCGAAAGTTGGACGGATCCGCAACTGCTGTTCGCGAACACGCCGCCAGGCGGTGGGTTCCAGCTCCTCGTGCTGCCGGACAGCACGGCGCTCGCGTTCTTCGAGGTGCAAATCGAGGGCACGCTCTACGTGATGCGGTCGACGGACAAGGGGGCAACGTGGGACGAGCCGACCTTGATCACGGCGACCGGAATTCAGTCGAAGCCGGTCACCCCGGACGGTGCGGACATCATTCGGGCGGGCCACTATCTCTTCGATGTCGCGGTGGACCGACAGAGCGGTTACCTGGCGGCAGTCTGGTATGACTTCTTCCAAGGCGCGCCACTAACATCGCCTGGACAGGTTGCGTTCTCGTCTTCGACGGACGGCGGGCTCACATGGACGGACCCTGTTCGCATCGACCAAACGCCAGCCAACGACGAGTTCGCCCTGGAGCAAGCGTTCACAGCGTCGGTCGAGATCTCCGATGACGGCACGATTGGAGTGACCTACTACGACTTCCAAAACGCGACGACCGACGGGCCGCCATACTGGTCGGACCACTGGTTCACCCACTGCCATCCGGAACTGGTTGATTGCAATGACCCGGCGAGCTGGGGCGAAGCGGTACGCCTCACACCGGAGTCGTTTGACTACGCGAAGGCGCCGTACGCCGACGTGAGCTCGAACCGGGGCTACTTCCTCGGCGACTACGTCGGTCTGACGTCCACGGGAAGCGACTTCTTGGCGCTGTTCTCGGTAACTACCGAAGAGCACCCGGCGGACGCCGTGTTTGTTCGCGTGCGCGGGCAGTGAAGCTCCTCTCTTAGCCCT
>CAYZDM010000608.1:0-2329 GCA_964476875.1 uncultured Sandaracinaceae bacterium
GTCCTGCCGCCTGCCTTCTGGCGCCACCAGGTCGCCCGAAGAGGTGGTTTCGTGTGCGCTCAAGTAAGCGGTCTCCTACATTCGGTAGGCTATGCGTCGAGCCCGGACTTGGTCAAGAAATCACGGCTCGGTGGCGTTCTTGATTGCCTGGCGGAATCCTCTATTATCTTGGCGGGTTGCATGCCCGAGGGGGATGGTTTGCGCTAGTCGGATGGGTTGGACGACGAAGAACATTATTCTTTGCTCGCTGGTCGGCGTGATGCTGGCCGGGTGCCAGGTCGATAGCGACGACGTCCAGCTATGGAAGGAGACGGTCAAGGGCCCGACGCGGCTCGTGGCCGTGATCGGAAGCGACCGATACCCCACCGAGCTACGGACCGACGCGGCCGTTGCGATCGTCGAGATGGATCGCAACGACGTCAACGCGTTGGCCCTTCTCAAAGGCGCGCTCGACGATCTCCGCCGTGAAGATCCTGCGGCCAGCGAGAGCATCGTGATTGGTATGATTCCGCGCCTCCAAGCGCTGCTGTCCGAATCGCCGGACGAGGAACCGAAAGCGCTCGACCCGATGCAGGTACGCGCCAAGGACGCCGCGTACATGGTGATCCCCTACGCACCTGAAGAATCGCGCGACTCACTCATTCGGTCGGTGGTGGGGTGGTATTCGGCGGATTTCGAGGGCCGCAGTCTGGCGGGAGACTACAGCGCCGAACAGGTGACTCGCGCGCTAGGCGCAGAGGCGGCCGGCATGCTCGTCGACGCCCTTCACGAGAAGATGCCCCCGCAGGCGATGATCAAGATCGCGGAAATCATCGGGGAAGATGGCGATCAGGAGACCAAGTCGCGAGCTGGCAAGCGGTTGGTGACGATCGAGAAAGAAATGGAGAAGGCTTCTTTCGTGAAGTGGCTATCCGCGCAGATTCGAGCTTCGATTGAGGCGTCGGGCGAACCAGCGGACGCCGCGCGCGTGAACTCGTTGGCTCTGTTCAATCGAGAGAACTACATCAACCAGGGCGCACTGCCTGCGATGCGGTACCTAGGTGACCAAAGTGAGGTGGCCGCCCGTCTTCTAGCGATCGCGGACACCAAGCCCGGACCGAACGACGGCAAGGCCTGGGTAGAGCGCCTCAACGCCCGACGTGCCACGGCACTCAAGGCGCTCGAGGGGCACGTGACACGCACGCACCTCAACCGGCTTCTCTCGATCGCGCTCGATCCGGGCAATCCAATCGAGGTTCGAGACTACGCATTCGATCGGGTCGGCGACATCCGAAGTCGGGCCGCGATTCCCCGGCTCTGGGCCGTGGTGGAGCGAGCCGGATGCACTCAGTCGCCTTGTTCGGCTTCAGACAAGCTGACGAAGCGGCTTCGTTGGCGTGCCGGCGAACTGGTGCTTTCGCTGGGTGGTTCTTCCATCATCGAGCCGTTTTCTCAACGATTACCGGCCACTGCGGGGGTTCAATATGAGCCGGAAGAGCTCGAGGGCTACGCGACGAGGATGAGCCAGATGACACCTCCACCTACATCGACCGTCATTGCGCTGCTTGATTCGCAACAGTGGTGGAATCGTGTGGTCGCATTGCGCTATCTTGAACGCAGAGGTGGGGAGGCCGATGTTCCCGCCATGAAGCGACTGATGTCGGATGTGGGCGAAGTTTCAGGGTCAGGTTGGTCGGAGTTGAATCCGCCGGTGAAAACCGTGGGTCAGGTTGCCGATGCCGCCATCAAGGCACTTCGGACACGCGAGCAGGGTGACAACAAGTGAGTACTCGAACCGATGGGTGATCAAGGCGACAGAAAAACAGTGCGTGCATTTCAGTGCCGCGACTATCTCTTTGAGATCTTCGACCGCTTGAGCTCCGAGCACGAGTGCTCGGTGGACTATCTCATCAACGAAGCCATGCGAGAGTACGCGCGCGCACGCGAAGAGACGGTGTCCGGCGTCGAAGCGCAAGAGTTCGTTGGCTCGGCTGCTGCCGGCGCTGGTCCTATGACCGCACGCCCGATGGATTCGCGGCCAGCGCCGATGTTGACACCCGTGCCCTCACGCATGCCCACAGCACCGCCGCGCATGACGGCGCCGCCGCCTCTGCCTGGGCGCCGCCCCTCAGACGCGGTCACACGTCGTGTGCTGGTCCTTCAGTTCAACGGTCAAACCTTTCCCGTCGAGAAGGACGAGTTTATCATCGGCCGGGGCGCGCGCAGTGCGGACCTGGCAATTCGCGATGGCAACATTTCGCGAAGGCACGCGGCAGTCGTGTTTCACGATGGCGTGTACTTCATGAAAGACTTGGGCAGCACGAATGGAATCGAGTTCGCGGGTCAACGT
>CAYZDM010000609.1:0-2327 GCA_964476875.1 uncultured Sandaracinaceae bacterium
CGCTCTTCGCCGTGCCCTCAGCATGAGCCCGATGGACTAAGAGAGCTCCGGGTGCTGCTCGACGACAAGAAGAGGATGGAAGATCTCAACCTGGGAAGATGCTCCCGTATCCGCGGCCCAGGTCCGATTGCAAGGGCCGGCGTCGTGGCTGGTTAGCCAGGCAACGGCAGATTTTCAAAGGTCACAGGCGTACAGTCAGACTCCACGACCGGGGGGCTAAACACCCCGCCGTCGCGGATCGTCGTCTCGACGGTGCCGTCTTCGGTGGTTTCGTAGAATACCGTGGGATCCAGGCTCGCCGGGCGGAGTTGGATACGAAGGCGGTATGTGCCAGGGGGCTCGAGTACCGTCTGGAACGCTGCGTTGACGGTCTCAGCACCAGTGGTGTCGACGACCGCGGCCCCGACCGTGAAGACGCCGGTGGGCGTCAGGTTGTCAGACATGATGAGGTCGACGCTGATTGATCGGACGGCCGCCGTCACCGGAATACGGACCGTCACATTGGTGGCGGCAGGCCCAGAAGCTGGTTCCACGGTGGGATTACCCGTGAGACCGATCAGGCTGCTGTTGGATGGAAAGCTACAGGCCCCAGCCCCCGGACCGACGCCGCCAGCGCCGCCCGTGCCACCCATGCCACCCATGCCCCCGGCACCGCCCGCACGGCCCGCGCCGGGCGTCTCACAGGCGAAATCCGCAGTCGCAACGCCGTCGGCCGGTACAGTGACGTCTTGCGAGACACCAGGAGCGCACTCGACGTCGTCGGACAGACCATTGGTCAGCGTCACGATTTGCTCGCCCGGTAGGACGATGAAACCGTACGAGCCCTGGACGTCGGTCGTCGATTGCGCTTCGTTGCCCAGACCGTCCTCCACCGTCACTTCGATGCCCTGAGCGATATCCCCGTCGAGGGTCACCTTCCCACGCAAGTTGGTGTTCGGATCGTCACTGCTGCTCGCGCAGCCGGAGAACGCAAGCATCACGGCGCAATAGCTGAGAGCCCCGGGGGCTCCGCGCAACATGACAGACATGCTCTTCGTCCTTTCTTGCCGGTGGACGGCGACGGCGTGTGGCGTGTGGCGTAGGAAGTTGTCACGTGATCCCGCCGCCGCACAGACCCGACCGAGGCGAAAGAATAAACCCCGGCCGGACCTGCGCATGGAACTAAGCGCTCACCCGAATCAACTGCCGGGCAAGCTTTTCGACTCGCTTCCGTTTCTGGGCTCGGTCCTCGTCCCGTTGCCGCGTGAGCGGGCGCTGTTCGACGACGATGCAATCCGGGAACGGTGGCACGTACGGCTGCGCCTTCTCTCTCCCTGCTTCGATGGCGTGATGTCTTCATGAGAGAGCCTCGGCATTAGTGCAGAGGCTTTCTTTTTGCGCTTACGCACCCACTGCGCCCCCACGCCCTAGACGCATTGCCAAGCGAGGACGTATCCGAAGCGGCGACCGAGCGGTAGCGTGACGTTCATCGCCTGGAGGTGACCCATGGCTTCACGATGGAAAGAACGTGAATGACCATATGGGATCCGTCGGCTTCGTCGCCCCTGTTACACGACAGAATAAACAGCCACCCGAGTCAATTGCCGACCGACGCCTCAGCCTGTATGACCCGGCACTATGAAAGAGTCCGTCACCTTTTTCGACAAGGTCTCCAAACGCTCGAAGAACTCTTTGGAACTCGGTGATGCCGCCCGCAGGACCATCGAGCACGCCAACGAGCACCTAACCCCCGAGCAGACCGTGCTGGATTTTGGGTGCGGACCCGGAACCCTAACGAACGCGCTGGCCGCGTCGGTCATGCACATCCAAGCGATCGACACCTCGCCGGGAATGATCGAGGTGGCAAAGGCCCAAGCCGCCCAACGCAACATCGAAAATGTCGACTACGTTCACAGCGACCTGTTCGACGAGCGCCTCAGCATAGGCTCGTTTGACGTCGTGCTTGCCTTCAACGTCCTGCACTACATCGAGGACATGCCGACGCTGCTGGCTCGCATCCACGCCTTGCTCAAACCAGGCGGGCTGTTCATCTCCTCCACCGCCTGCCTCGGAGAGAAGTTCACGCTGCTGGGAGCCCTGCTGTTCGCCCTGGCGGGAATCGGTCTCATTCCCAAAATGCTCCGCTACCGGATGACGAAACTGGAGGTCCTGATTGCCGAGCGCGGGTTCGACATCGTGGACGCGCAAACCCTCTCCAAGCTCTCCGAGCGGTTCTTTGTCGCCAAGCGGGCCTGAACCGCCGCCAAAAGAATGCGTTTAGTCTCATCCTGCCCTCAGCCACGGCTGCACCTCGAACGCACCCACGCGGCTGAGCATCACCCCGTACA